>NZ_AKIX01000065.1:0-15601 GCF_000282075.1 Brevibacillus sp. BC25 | reverse complement strand
GTCATCTCCGGAGATGAAAACGGGTATTTTCACCCGACTCGCCCGGTGACACGTGCTGAGTTTGTCGCGATGCTCACAAGAACTCTCGGTATTAACCCGGTGGTCAGCAACGTCGCAGCCTATTCGGATGTCCCGAAAAACTCTTGGGCATACGGATACGTACAAGCTGCTGCTGGACTTAACATCGCGAATGGCGTCAGTCCTACTACGTTTGCTCCGAAGCGGACGATCTCCCGCGAAGAGGCCGCTGCGTTTCTCGTACGCGCACTGGAACAGAGCATTTCGTCTTCTTACCAGTTGCCCGTGAAGGATGCCAATGCGATTTCGAGCTGGGCACGTGCCTCCGTCAGCCACGCCATGCAGAAAAAATGGTTGGTTGGCTACAATGGCTACTTCCGCCCGACTCAAGCACTATCAAGAGAAGAAACGGCTGTTATTTTGCATCGAATTCAGGAGAATTTGAAGAAGCAAAACGGTACAGCAAAGCCTCTGGTCTCTCTCGGATGGCAATACCAATCCACGACAGAGGAGTTCATTGCACAAGTCAAGAAAAGTGGAGTCAACACGCTGTCGCCGCGCTGGTACTTCCTGCAAAAAGACGGAACGATCAGCGACTCTACGGATACTTCACTTGTCCATTGGGCACATACGAATGGCAAGCAAGTGTGGCCGCTATTCGGGAATAAATTCGATCCCGATGCTACCCACACCATGCTGTCCGATCCCAATAAACGAAAAGCAGCCGTGCAAAAGCTTTCTTCGTACATTGATAAGTACCAGCTAGATGGGATTAACATCGATTTTGAAGGGTTCTCCCCTGCGGATCGCAACAACTTCACCTTGTTTATACAGGAGCTCGGGACTGCTCTTCACGCAAAAGGTGCTGTCCTGTCAGTAGATATTCCGCCTGATGGTGATTCAGATTGGAGCGATCCTTTTGATTTTGCTAAATTAGCAAAGCATGCGGATTATTTGGTAGTAATGGCCTATGAAGAGCATTGGGTAGGCGGGTCAAAAGCAGGCTCCGTGGCATCCTTGCCATGGTTTACGAAAGTCATTACCGACCTGCTTGACGAGGTTCCGACCCAAAAGCTGATCGCCGGAATGCCTCTTTACACACGCGACTGGTACCAATCGAGTGGGTCATTGAAATCAACAGATATCAGCATCCCTCAGTCTTACCAGTTGCTCTCGCAATACAGAGCAAAATCAGTCTGGGACGATAAAGTTGGACAATACCGTTCGACGTATCAAAAGCAAGGCGTCACGCACACGATTTGGCTGGAAGAAAGCCGTTCAATTGGGCTAAAAGCTCAGGCTAGTCTGCAATGGCAAATTGGTGGACTGGCGTACTGGTACGTTGGCTCTGAATCAACTGATATGTGGACAGCCATCGCCAATTCGATAACCCTTAAACATGCACGTGAAAAACTGTAAGAATCATGAAAAGAAGCGCCCTCGTCCGGCAATAGCCGTGGCAGAGGCGCTTCTTTTTGTTATGCTAGGCAATTCTCAATAAGCTCCTATTGTGAAAGAGCGAAAAGTTCCGTATATTGAAATGCTCCCCCTATCCGACATCGATTATTTGGAGCGGTATAGCTGGCCGCATGCCGCGTTAATGTCCGATCCGAATTGAGTTCGAACCGTAATGCTGATACCCTTTGACTTCAAGATCCGAACAAACGCTTTAATCCGATTAGGATCAGATTGTCGATAGCTGTCTGGCGTAACTTCGGTCGAATTGAATGGAATCAGGTTAACGTGATAGAGATGTTCGCCAGGTCCCCTTCCCTTTAACAACTCGGCAACCGCTTCCGCATGTGCCGTCGAATCGTTGACTCCTCGAAGAAGAATATACGCAATATACACCTTTCTCCCAGTATGCCGGATATGACGATCCAATTCATTCAGCACGTCGCGGACTGGGAATCGGTCGTTGATCGGCATCAGCTCGCTTCTCTGATCATCAAACGGCGAATGCAGCGAGAAGGTTAGATTGACCTGTGGAAACTCCCGTGTCAGCTTGTCAATCCCCGGCAACAGGCCGATGGTGGAAATCGTAATTCGTCGATGTCCTAAACCAAAGAGATGCGGGTCGGTCAAAATCGTCATTGCATCAAATATATGCGGGTTGGCAAGCGCCTCCCCCATGCCCATGAATGAGACGCTGTCCAAGGCGTGGCCGTTCAAGCGAAAGTGCAGCAATTGGTCGGTAATTTCGTCGGCGGTCAGATTTCGTTTCAAGCCAATGGTACCGGTGGCGCAAAACCTGCACCCGAATCCGCAGCCGCACTGTGTGGAAATACAATACGATTTCCACCCCCGCTCATAAGTAAGTCGTACGGCCTCCACGCGTTCGTCGCCCGCAATGGCAAACAGCACCTTGCTGACCTGTTTCGAGGTGAATTCCTTTACCGGAACGATGCTGCAAACGTTCGGTCCAAGTATCCGGGTCAACTCATCGCGCAAAAATTTGGGCAGTATGGTCATCCGTCCGTATTCGCCGATGTTTTGCTTGAAAATTGCGTCCATAATCTGAGCATACCGATACTCGGGCTGCTTGAAGTCGGACAATATTCGCCGAATCATTTCATATTTCGAGGATAGTCTCATGTCTTCTCCTTACCGCCGGAGAAAACGTAAAAAAGCAACCGTCAGTTGGTACTTTGACACGTCGTTAACCAACTATACAGAAAAAGCGCATACGTTTGCAGACGGGTCGCTACGTGCACCTATCGATAGATTGGTAAACCTCCGGCAACCGATTTGTTTTTTTGTGAACCGCTTCACCTAACAGGAATCGGTTCACACAATCATCTACAACCTCAATCTCCATCGCTTTCATCCTCCTAGAAATGGTTTATCTCTTTTTAGTTCCACAATCTTTGTCGCGAAATTGGCTCGAAACGCTCGGATTTGAAACTGCCGTCAGTGGCAAACGTTAGGTTCGTTACCTTGATCAATGACATGTTGGTAATCTCCTTTTTCAAAATAAAAAAGAGCTACAAGAAAGTTACCTTTCTTGTAGCTCAAAAAAATACGGCAAATCCAGCCCGGTTCAGGGAATGAAAAGGTATATTTTTTGAGTGAAAAGAATAAGGTAACTTTCTTGCCAATGAAGAACAAAACAAACTTTGCTTTATTCTTCAAAAAGTGGCAAAAAATATTACATTATCCTCTTCAACTCCAATCGTTTTAAGTGTCAGCACGATCTTAACATACCCCCTTATACATTGCAACATACTAAAATGACACCCCAATAAATCAAACTGCCTAGCCATTAACTAAAGAATAGGGCGTTATAACCCATTCATGCAATTAAAAATCGTAACATAATTGCTCATAACTGCCCGTTAGCGTAATGAACCTGCAAGTCTAAAACATGATTTTCTCGGAACGGAGGAAAGGTTCTTGCCGGATATTTTGATGAGCCCTGAATTAAAAAGAAAAACAGACGAAGCTATCCAAGGTCTCACATTTACGAAAAATTTCCGTTCTGCAACAGCCGAGGAATGGTATCTGTTTTTGCCGGGATACCGAGATCCGCAAACAGAAGGGGCTTGCGGGAAAGTATTCATTCATTACGACTTGATCGGAAATCGGGATGTGTTCATCAATACCACCGTAATTTTCGATGACCCAAAACTTCATGACCCTACTCTGCATCCGCTAGTCTACGCAGTGGTAGATGAGACCGTCAATCGTTTGGTGGGCTATGCAAATACGTTGCTTTCGGTACATGCAGGCTTCAATTCGTACTCAGCTGAATACGTGAGTTAGCACCACTTTGCAAAATGTCCGACCCATCCTTTTATAAAAGTAAATCGTTGACAGATTAAGGACTCGCCATTACACACGAACAAGTCAGCGACAATTACATGGAAGGTAGAAACGACGGAAAAATCGTTGAAAATGCTGGGCACAAGAATATCGAAATACCACGCACTGGCTACGAAAACATGTTTTAAAGCCCGGTTGATATCTCCGGCTAACCTTTATCCATTTTTACCCAGAATATCCATTGATTCTATACAAACACTATCAAAGGTTACAGTAACCCAATTCGATTACAGGAGGCCATTATGCAACGATTTGCTGCCCATGAATTTTTGGAAACACAAGAAGCACTCCGCTCCAAACACGCCGCAATAGAAATGCATGGATTACTTGCCGAGATGGCGCAAGACCCTCAATTAACAAGCATCATTAACCGGCATCAGCAAATGATCATGACTGCATACCAGCAAGGGATTAGCCTATTGCAAGGAAAAGGATTCAACATAGCGCCAGCCCCTATTCAATTGCGGGTAGCCCAACCGACTGCAGTTGGTCTAAATAACCCACAGATGGCTGCGCCCAACCCGCACCCAACCCGCTTGTCTGATATGACGATCGCTACCTTGATGTTGAACTGGCATAAAGCGGGCTCCGCTATCGGAATGCTGTGGGCTGCAGAGTGTGTGGACCCAGGTATCCGACAATATCATGTAAATGGCGCGAATGCATGCCAGCAAATGGCGTATGAAACTTGGCAATACTTGAATGCAAGAGGCTACTACCAAGCTCCGCAGCTCGCCGATCACACCATGAACACGATGATTAACGCCTATCAGTCTCAACAACAAATGCTCCTGTAAGCCACAAAAACCGTCCTTGTTTGGACGGTTTTCAATTTGTGCGAAGCATAGCAACCGGGAACGAGAAAAACCTCCCGGATTGTGGAAGGTTTTGTTTTTTTATCATGTGTCAGCGATCTCGAACGGTCTCTGTATTATTTGACCAGCCCCAGCTTTCTATTGGTCGTTCCTCATTACTACTGCCTTTTGTGTCTTTTATATTTGGGATGACTTGTCCTTCTTCGTCGTGATTCGAATGGTTGTCCTGCAAGTTTTTTGGTAAATCCATGGTTTTCCCCCTCTCTTTTCGTAATGTGCCCGTAGAACGGAAAAGGCATTCAAAAGTCTTGCACAGTGCATGTGATTGGACAAACAAAAAAACTGCCATCTCTCTCGTACCACGTACAAGAAGAAATGGCAGTTTTCCTTTTTTCACTCTTTGTTTATCCGACTTGCTGGAGCAACTTCCCCCGCAGTTTTGCGAGCATGTCCTCAGTCATTTTGTCCAGGTCATACTCCGCTTTGAAGCCCCACTCTTGCAGGGCAGCCGTAGCATCAATAGAGTTCGGCCAGCTATCGGCAATCGCCTGACGCACAGGGTCGACTTCATAAGAGAGCGTAAACTCAGGAATATGTTTACGGATCGCTGCTGCTACATCTTCTGGCTCAATGCTCATCGCAGTCACGTTGAACGCATTGCGGTGAATGAGCTTGGAGGCATCTGCTTCCATCAGGGAAACAATCGCATTCAGCGCATCAGGCATATACATCATATCCATGTACGTGCCTTTGCCGATGTAGGACGTATACGCTCCATGCTGGATCGCCTTGTAGTAAATGTCTACTGCGTAGTCAGTCGTACCACCACCTGGAGGCGCTACATACGAGATCAGACCTGGGAAGCGTACGCCACGCGTATCTACCCCAAATTTTTGATAATAGTAATCGCAGAGCAACTCACCGGATACTTTATTTACACCATACATAGTCGTAGGGCGTTGAATCGTGTCCTGCGGCGTGTTGTCCTTCGGTGTAGTTGGACCAAATGCACCAATCGAGCTCGGTGTGAAAAACTGGCAGTTCAACTCACGTGCTGCTTCCAGAGCGTTTACCAGCCCGCCCATGTTCAGGTTCCATGCCAAGAGAGGCTTTGCTTCAGCTGTTGCAGACAACAGGGCAGCCAAATGCATAATGGTATCCACGCCATGTTTCTTCGCCAGCTCAAACATCCGGTTCCCGTCAGTGACATCAAGAACTTCGAATGGACCCGATTGCACGACAGGATCGTCTTCGTTTTTCCGGATATCTGTGGCGATGACTTGATCCGCTCCGTAAATATCGCGTAATTTCATGATGAGTTCGGAACCAATTTGTCCTAACGCCCCGGTTACCAGAATTTTTTTCATTTCAGGATCCCCATTTCTTTCCCAACTTTTTCGTAGATGCTAAGGGCATGATCCAACATTTCTTTGCTATGTGCCGCTGTTGGCATATTCCGTACACGGCCGGTTCCTTTTGGTACAGTCGGGAACACGATCGCTTTCGCGTACACACCCTCTTCATACAGTCGCTTGCTGAACTCTTGAGTCTGCTGTTCGTCTCCGATAATGCAAGGAGTGATAGGCGTTTCGCTCTCCCCGATATTGAAGCCGAGTTCTTTCAAGCCTTTTTTGAGGTAATGTCCGTTATCCCACAGCTTGTCGTGCAGCTCGGTGCTGTTCATCAAAATATCGATAGCCGCAATGGAAGCAGCCACATCCGCTGGAGTCAGCGAAGTCGAGAACAGGAATGGTCTGCTGCGTACTTTGAGCCAGTCGATCAGATCCTGGCGTCCCGCTACATAACCGCCGACTACCCCAATTGCTTTGGAGAGTGTTCCGATTTGGAAGTCGATTTTATCAGACAGGCCAAAATGCTTAACCGTTCCTGCCCCTTTACCGAGAACACCAGAGCCGTGGGCATCGTCTACATACGTAATCAAGTCATATTGTTCGGCTACCTCTACGATTTCCGGCAGCTTGGCAACATCGCCATCCATCGAAAATACGCCGTCAGTAATGACCATCAGCTTTTTATATTTGCCAGATTCTTTCGCTTCCTTCGCTTTTGCACGCAAGTCATCGATATCGGAGTGATTCACACGGATAATTTGTGCACGAGACAGGCGGCATCCATCAATAATGGAGGCGTGGTTCAACTCGTCAGAAAGAATCGCATCGTCCTTGTCCATGACAGCAGAGATCGCAGCCATGTTGCAGTTAAAACCAGATTGGTAAGCAATAGCGGCTTCCGTGTGCTTGAAGGCAGCGAGCTTTTCTTCCAGCTTCACATGCAAGTCCAAGGTACCATTAATTGTACGAACAGCCCCTGCCCCTACGCCGTATTTGCTTGCTGCTGCAATCGCAGCGTCCACAAGGCGTTGATCAGTAGCCAAGCCCAGATAGTTATTGGAGGAGAGGTTGATCAGTTCTTTTCCTGCAATCGTAATGACAGGACCGTTCGCGCTTTGCAATGGGTCAATGACATTGTACAGTCCCTTGCTCTTCAAATCTGCCAGATTTTCATGTAAAAAATGTTCAAGTGTTTTGCTCGCCAACGAGAATCCCTCCATTATTCAGCCATCGATTAGTAAGTTCCACAAAAACAATTGTTCACGCTGTATGGACACATCAATTTGATAAAATTCGCATAAAATCAACTTAATCTACAGACATTTTACCACCATTTACTTAAAACGTCCACATCACAAAGACATATTGTTAACGCTTTCAATCATTTTCCTTTCGATAATGTCATCTCTCCTACTTTCTCCTTTTGTTTTAATTCGTAGACTCCCGAAAATGAAAAAACCACTCTCTTGCTTCATGTAAGCAGATCGTGGCTTTTTCCTCATTTTTTTGTCTTTTGTGATTTTAAGATACCAGGCTTGGTGTCTATCGTACGAACAAAACCATTCGTTTCGAAGCGATGCGTCATCAAGGCCTCTACTGGTCTGCCGTTTTGAAAATGCTCTTCCACCAACAGCTGTGCATCTTCTGGCGTCACGTTTTCATACCAGATTCCCTCGGGGTACACGATCATCACGCATGCGTCCTCACATCGCCCGTTGCAACGCGTGCGGGTTGTATGTACATAGTCATCCAAGCCTGCTTCGGTAATCGCTTCGCGTATTGCTACCGTAACCTCTTCGCCACCCTTGCGCATACAGCTTCCACCATTACAGATCAGCACATGATGCTTTGTCTGAGATAAGTCCCATGTTGCCACTACAAATCCTCCCCGTTCTTGTCCAACATCCATCCACTCTCCCCATCATGACGGTTTCTTGTTCAATTTGCAATTCCCAGAACGTTTGGTTTTTGATAGAATATATGTTCGTATACGATTTACAAAAAGAGTTGGTGGTGAAAGCATGTCCGTTACCAAACAGCGCGATGCCTTGCAGCTTTTGCAAACAGTGGGCTCCTACCCATGGTATGTCGAAAAGTTTATTGAGCATAAAAAAGCAAAAAAGAATTCACCCTCTACCTTGCTTGGATACCTCCGCGATTTCTCTTTTTTCTTTCGCTGGATGATGACAGAAGGATTGAGTACCGCGACGGATATGAAGGACATTCCGTTAAGCGATTTGAATGACTTGAAGAAGGAAACGGTAGAAAGCTATATTCTATACTTGCAGGAGTCGCATCTATATGAGCGATCCGTTTTGCTCTCGAACCCTACCAAAAGCGCGAAGAAAGAGTATAGCGACCGCACCATCAGCAGAAAAATATCGAGTCTGAAATCGCTTTTTCATTACTTGTCTGCCCTCGCTGAGGATGAGAATGGGGAATCGTATTTGACGCGGAATGTACTCGCCAAAATCGAGCTGGAGATCACGGAGCTGACTCCCCTCGCACGCGCCCACGCCATTCGGGCAAAAATCCTGATTGACGACGAAATCTATCAGTTCGTCGATTTTGTCTACAACGGATATCTGGCCCATTGTGATACGGAAAAAAAGAAGCAGTATCACATGCAAAACCGCGACCGGGATACGGCCTTGATCGCGATGATTCTCTCTGGTGGATTCCGTGTGTCAGAGATCGTTAGTCTCGATCTATCCGACATTATTATGGAAAAAAACCAGTTGAAATTGATCCGCAAAGGAAAGAAAGAGGACGCTCCTTTTTTCAGTGACTGGGGCAAGGAGTACTTAGCCAAATACTTGCAGCTACGTGACAAATACAATCCCGAACCGCAAGAGGACGCTGTTTTTCTCGCTGTTTCCCCTACCAATCCGAATGGGCATCGCATTGAAGTGCGGTCTGTCCAAAAGCTGGTCAAAAAGTACGCCAAAGCATTTGGCATCCCCGATTTGTCTGTCCATAAGCTTCGTCACAGCTTTGCTACACAGTTTCTCCGCTTGAATCCTGACCCCCATCAGCTACAAGCACAACTGGGGCACTCCAAAATTGAAACGACTATGCAGTATGCCCATGTACTAGAAGATGCTTTGGGCAAGGCTGTGAACCGAACGACGTAAGAAGCCCTCAACAAAAACAAGTGACCAATCTGCATACAACTGCGGACTGGTCACTTGTTTCGTACTTTTTCCACTTCCCTCTGCATCCCCACCGCTGTTCCACCATTAGGAAACGGGCCATATCAAATGCATGCTTCTTCTGTTCCATAGCAAAAATCCCCTGCTATCCAGACAGGGGATTCCATCACATTCGATTATTTTGCTGCACGTTTGGCAGTAGGAACAATGGATATCTGCTCATTCTTTGCCAATGTATTTTCGCTTTGATCGATCACTTCCAATTCGTTCATCCGATTCAGTACAACCGCTTGCCGTTCTTTGGCTCGGTCCCAGTTCTTTACCGGTGAGTAACGCTCTGGTCCTTTCGGTAAAGAAGCCAGCATTGCCGCTTCTCCCAATGTTACCGCTCGATCCCCTGTTTCTGTTGCTTTTTTTCCGAAGTAAAAGGGAACAGCCTCGCCAATCCCGTATTTTCCGTGCCCGAAATAAATGACGTTGAGGTACATTTCGAGCAGTTCTTTTTTGCTGTATCGCTGTTCCAATTGCAAAGCGATCGCGATTTCCTTCACTTTTCTGGTCATCGTTTTGTCGTTTGTCAGAAACAGGTTCCGCGCCAACTGCATGGTGATTGTACTTCCGCCTTGCACGTAGGCTCCTTCCTTGATATCCACCCAGATCGCTCGGCTCAATCCAATCGGATCCACTCCTGGATGCTGCATAAACCGATGATCCTCTATCGCAACGAACGCCTTCCACACATGATCAGGCATTTCGTCCAGCTTTGCATAGCTGCTGGATTGCTGTACAGCAGCCAGTTTCTTTTCATCTATCCATATATTCCCTGTCCAAGCAAGCACGATCGGCGCCAGGATAGCTGCCATCATGATTACGAGAAAACTGATACGCAGTCGTTTTTTCCAACGAACACCGAGTTTCTTGATGCTTTTAGGCATGCTCGCCGCTTCATACAAGTCGGTGTTTCTTCCTAATGGGATTGGAAGGTGGTTCATGCTGCATTCCCCCTTGCCTTGCTTCTACTCACATTGTAGGGGATGCGCGCATTTCGTCCCATCGAATCCACTTACAGCAATCTTACAATTTCGTAAGACAAACAATTACCTACGAATGCTGATTTTGCTGTGCCTCCTGCTGCCGCAGCTCGATCCTTCTGATTTTACCGGAGGTTGTCTTCGGCAGCTCCTGTACAAATTCAATTTTGCGCGGGTATTTATACGGAGCGGTTAATTGCTTGACATGATTTTGCAATTCCACGATCAACTCTTCGGATGGCTCATTCCCTTTTTTCAGGATGACAAAGGCTTTTACCACATGCCCACGCTCTGGATCTGGACTGGCAACCGCTGCACATTCCGCTACTGCCGCGTGCTTCACCAACGCATCCTCGACCTCAAACGGACCAATCGTATATCCACCCGAGATGATAATGTCGTCCGAACGTCCTTCGAACCAGATGTAGCCATCTTCGTCCATGCGACCTTGGTCACCCGTCACGTACCAGTCGCCGCGAAACGCTCTGGCAGTTCGCTCGGGATCATCCAGATAGCCTTTGAACAGCGCTACCATATGACGATCAATGGCAATATCGCCCACTTTGCCTACTGGCAGCTCCGCACCTTCTTCGTCAATAATGGCGATCCTCACAACTGGCGATGGCTTGCCCATTGAACCTGGCCTTGGCTCCATGCCTACAAAGGTACCCACCAGCAAAGTGTTCTCTGTCTGTCCGTATCCATCTCGCACGGTCAACTGGAATACGCGGCGGAATGTGTCGATCACTTCCCGATTGAGTGGTTCACCGGCGGAACATGCGGAGCGCAAGGCGGACAGCTTGTATTGTTCCAAATCCGTTACTTTTGCCATGATTCTGTACTCGGTAGGCGTCGCACACAAGACAGAAACCGGATATTTTTGCAGAATCGTCAAATAATTCTCCGCAGAAAACTTTCCTTTATAAACAAACGCGGTCGCTCCCAGCCCTAACGTAGAGACAAACGGGCTCCAGATCCACTTGGCCCAACCAGGCCCAGCTGTTGCCCAAACCACGTCACCTTCGCGAACGTCCAGCCACTGTGTAGCGGCCACAGCCAAATGCGCAAACGGCCAACCATGAACGTGCATAACCCCTTTTGGTCCCCCAGTCGTACCTGATGTATAAGACAGGAAGGCCAGCTCATCCGATTTCGTGTTTACTACCTCAAATTCTGTGTCCTGCCCCTGGAGCAAGCCCTCAAACGAAATCCAACCTTCTTTCTCTTCGCCCGTCGTGATGTAGTGTTGCAATGTAGAACAGTTGCCTCTCGTCAGGTCAACCTCACTCATTGCTCCCCCGAAGCTGATCACAGCCTTGACTTTTGCATGATTGATCCGGTACTCGATATCTTTGGAACGCAGCATCTCAGACCCTGGCAAAATCACGGCACCCAGCTTCAGCAGTGCCAAATAGAGACCATAAGCCAATGTTCCTCGGGAAACCAGGACGAGTACCCGATCCCCATGCTCGATTCCGATGGACCCTAAACCATTCGCAATTTTGTTTGAATATTGGCGCAAATCATTGTACGTAAGGATATGTTCCTGACCTTGTTCATCTAACTCCCAAACCGCTCGTTTCTCCGGATGTTTTTTCGCCCATTCGTCCACCTGGGCAGCGAAGTTATAGTTCACTGGCATGTTTAGTTCCATAGGCACATCTCCACCTTTTCTAATGATTGATGAATAATAATTCGACATCACTATAATTCTCACCTTTTTCTTTCGACAAAAATGGGACAAAAAAAGGCCAACCTTTTGCATAGGTTGACCTCCCTTCTTTCATTCCTATCATTCTACTTGCTCCGTGATTGTTGCAGCCTGAACGGAACGCTGTTTCCTTTTTTCCCTCCACTCTTGAAAGCTACCGACAATTCCGCTCGGAAAGCAGAGCACGACCAAAATATAGAGCAAACCGAGGAAGATGACCCATCTCTCGAATATGGGGTGAAGCTTCGCCAACTCAGTTAGCCCGTGATGGGCCAGCTCCACGATTCCCGACCCCAAAATGGAGCCAAATAACGTTCCCAGCCCACCGATCATGCTCATCAAGAGTGCATCTAGCGTCGTTTCAATCGAAAATACTTGGGTGTTCACGAATCGCAGCATGACCGCGTACAAACCTCCACTAATCGCAGCAACCACTCCAGCGACAATGCTGACGATTACCTTATAATGAAGAATTTGATAGCCTAACGCTTCCGCACGTTGTTCATTTTGACCGATGGCTTTCAATACCTTGCCGAGTGGAGAGTGCGTAAACGCCCGCAAGATGACGAACAGCATGACCATTAGGATCAGGCATACATAGTAAAAGGACAAACGATCACGAAACAGCTCAGGCACAGGGAAGGTGAAGCCATCCCCACCCATCGTCAACGATCGCCATTTTTCTGCCAATATGAATAGCAGCTGGGAAATCGCCAAGGTCAGCATCGCATAAAAATGACTTTTCAACCGCAAGGACAGCATCCCGATCAAATAGCTGAGAATACCGGAGAGCACGATGGCAACGAGTACGCCAAGCAAGAAATAACTGATCGTCGCGTCAAAGTTTTTCAGGAATAAAGACACGGAGTACGCACCTATTCCGAAAAACATACAGTGCCCGAACGAGACGATCCCCGTATAGCCAAGCAACAAATCAAAGCTCATCGCAAAAATCGCAAAGATAAAAATTTGAGTGAACAAGATGTACATGCTGCGCGAGTCTGAAAGAAACGGCAAAACGGCCAAGGATAGAAAGACAAACACAATAAATCGATGGTTCAACAATCCAGATGTAGTCAACACATGATCACCCCTTCGCTCCAAACAGGCCGGATGGTTTGATAAGCAGCACTGCCAGCATCAGCAGCATGTTCACTGCCAGTGAAAGCTCTGGAACGAAGTAAGCCATGAACGAGCCAAGCACCCCTACTAAAACCGCCGCAATCATAGAGCCTTGAACGCTTCCCATCCCACCGACAATGACGACGATGAATGCCAGAATCGCATACTGCATACCCATTTCCGCAAAAATAACCCCAGAATACGGTGCCAGCAGACTTCCTCCGAGCGCAGCCATGCCTGCCCCCAGCAAAAAGACGAAGGTAAACACTTGTTTAATATTGATGCCGAGTGCCTGCACCATTTCCTTATCGATCACACCCGCTCGGACGATCAAGCCTAATCTGGTTCTGGTTAACAACAGGTGCAACCCGACGTACACAACTATTCCCACTGCGATGACAAACAAGCGATACGTGATCAGTATGATGTCGCCAAGCTCGATGCTCCCTTGCAAATAATCCGGTAATACTGCCCGAATGGGATTGGGGCTCCAAAATACCTTTAGCAATTCACTTATCACGAGCATCCCGCCCAATGTCACAAGCAGTTGCTGAATATGATCACCGTACACAGGGCGGATCAGCACGCGCTCTAACACGAAACCAAGCAGCATCCCGATGACAACAGCACCTACGATGGCCAGAAAAAAGCTATCCGTTAATCCGAAAAGCCATACACCAGCAAAGGCTCCCCAGGCAAACAATCCACCATGGGCAAAGTTCAACACACTCATTAAGCCAAAGATCAACGTGAGCCCGGAAGCGAGCAAGAAAATGAGTATGCCTGTCGCCAGTCCATTTACAAGCAAATTAATCGCGACATCCATTTCATCCTCCCCCTCCCTGTTATACGCTCAGGCAATGCCCAAATATTTTTGTCGCGTATCTGCATCATCCTTCAACTCCTGCATCGCGCCACCGCGGACAATTTTCCCTTCATCCATCAAGTAGTACTGCTCGCCGATCATGCTCGCCATCATAAAGTTTTGCTCGACTAAAAGCACGGTTGTTTTCTGCTTCATCGAATCGATGTGGAACATGAGCTTTTCAACCATGATCGGCGCCAGTCCCTTGCTCGGCTCGTCAATTAACAAGAGTCCGTTGCTGTTCACATAAGCTCGAGCAATGGCCAGCATTTGCTTTTGACCTCCGCTTAAGTGCCCACTTTTCTTTTTCCAGTAGTGACGCAGGTCAGGGAATAGATCCAGCATCCACGCAAGCTTTTCTTTTTGTTCGTCGTCATTTTTTTGCATGGCGAGCCGGAACGTCTCTTCTACCGTAAAATCATGAAAAATCCCTTGATTCTCGGGGACATAGCCAATCCCCTTACGCGCGATGGAATAGGTCGGCAGATGTCCGATTTCTTCTCCTAGATAGCGAATTTGGCCATGACGGATCGGGGCAAGCCCCATGATGGAACGAAGCGTCGTAGTTTTGCCAGCGCCATTTCGTCCAAACAACACGGTAATACTGCCGGCTTGCACGGATAGCGAGACACCCTGCAAGATGTGAAACTGGTCGAGGTATGTTTCAATCAGATCAAGTTGCAGCATCATGCTTATACAACCCTCCCAAGTAGGCAGACTGCACCTGTTCATTTCGCATCATGTCAGTCGGTGTCCCCTCAGCCAATAGCTCTCCATGAAACAGAACGACCATGTGATCGGAGAGTGATTTGACCATGTCCATCTTGTGTTCGATGAGGATGATCGTGCACGAATTGCTTTCTTTAATCGATTCGATCACCTTCAATACAGCTGGGACTTCCTCCAACGATATCCCCGCCGTCGGTTCGTCGAGTAAAAGAACATCTGGGCGCAGTCCAAGGAGCATGGCTAGCTCCAGCTTTCGTTTCTCCCCGTGGGCCAGTAGGCTCGCTAGCACATTCGCTTTTTTCTCGAGCAATACCAGATGCAGCAATCGCTCAACTTCCTCTGCCTGTCGCATCTGATCTGCCTGGGAAATCCATAAACGAAACCGAACTCCCTGTGCCGCTTGCACTGCCAATCGAATATTTTCCCGCACCGTTAGCTTGGGAAATAGGTTTGTCAATTGAAACGATCGACCAATACCCAATCTCGTTCGTGCTGCAGGGGGCAAGTGTGTAATCTCTTGCCCCTTGTACTTGATCGTTCCTTGCGATGGAGTAAGCTGCCCGCTCAACAAGTTAAACAGCGTCGTCTTTCCGGCTCCATTCGGTCCGATGATCGAAGTAAATCGCTGTTTCGGTATGCGTAGCGATACCTTGTTTATGACCGTTTGCTCCCCGAATGCTACGCTGAGGTCAACCGTTTCCAACAAGTAACTCATCACACACCTCCTCTACTTCTGGTTCCTGACAGGTGGTGCTGTCTCTTCCATCGTCATCTCCCGAACGAATACAGGGACCGGATGATCGACTCCGTCTTTTTTCTCCAGCTTGATTGCGTACAATGTTTGCAGTGCCTGATGGTCCTCCGCCCGGAACTGCATCTGGCCCTTCGGCGTATCAAAGGTCATGCCTTCCATCGCAGCAATCAACTTCTCAGAATCTGCATCGGCGTTCGACTTTTTCAATGCTTCCACAATCGCTACGGCTG
>NZ_AKIX01000064.1:0-25243 GCF_000282075.1 Brevibacillus sp. BC25 | reverse complement strand
TGGAGACTTGAGTGTAGAAGAAGGCGGCGGATTGCTACAGGTACTGGCTAGCCACTATCCCAAATTCGAAGGGAAGCCTTGTGAGCTGATCTTTATGCGCAAGATGGGGATTTCCACGTTCGTGTTGGTGTCTGGCTCTACCGAACTGTATTTTGATAGCGGTGTAAAGGTAGTAAAGCAGCTCGATCTAGCCAATTGCATCGAGGAATTAAAAGGAAAATATTTGTAGGGGGAGACCATACCATGCAGAACGAGAATAAGAACAAGCTAGATTTGATCTTTCATGGGGCAGTGAATGCTACGGGTGGCGTATACAACAAAGTAGATGTGCAAGGTTACGGCAAGATTAATGGCGATGTAGAGTGCGAGTCGCTTCATTGTGCGGGACATGTCAGTATCACGGGAGATCTCATTGGCTCTTCGGCAAGAGTAGAAGGCAACGCGTCGATTAAAGGTAAAGTGAAAATGGATACGTTATCTGTATACGGTCAGCTTGATGTTGCGGACGATTTGAATTTTACGAGTCTAAAAGTCGGTGGGAATGTCAAAGTACAGGGCAATATGGCAGGAGAGGATGTAAAGGTTCACGGATCATTGAAAGCCTCAGGGGATTGTGAAGCCGAAGTGTTCCGGGCAAACGGCGCGTTTACTATCGGAGGACTGCTGAATGCGGGGCGAATCGAAGTACTTCTGCATGGCAGCTGTGAGGTAAAAGAAATGGGCGGAGAGCACATCGAGGTGCGCCGAACTGGGAATAGCACTTTGGGCAAGTTGTTGAAGCATTTTCTCAACAATACCTTGTCCGTAGAGACGATTGAAGGTGACGAAATCTATTTGGAAAACACAAAGGCCAAGGTCGTTCGCGGCAACAAGATCGAGATTGGACCAGACTGCGAAATCGACCTGGTCGAATACAGCACAGAATGTAAGCAAGACCCGAGCTCACAGATTAAGACACTGACACAACGGTAGGGCTTACAAGGAAAAATTAACATTCCAAACTGCATGCAAGTATTTACATGCATGCAGTCTCTTTATATAATGAGCTTGGAAAAAAATGAAAATGCAAGTAATTGCTTGCTTGGTACGGAGGTGCGTTATGGATCACCCAGATATAGAACAGAAGCTGGGGGGGAGAGGCGAAGAGGAACAGGAAACCCGTGAGCGAATTTTATCTGCCGCACGTCAGCTAATGGCACAAAAAGGATACAAGGGAGCGACTACACGCAAGATTTCTGAGCTTGCGGGGGTTAATGAGGTAACGGTATTTCGTCACTTCAAGAACAAGGTAGGCATCTTGACAGAGCTCCTGAAAGAAATCATGGATGTCCGAGAGCAGTTGGAGCAAGGGTTGCAAGGCGAGTTTTCTGATCTCAAGCAAATGTTAGTCAGCTACGCACGTACGTATTACGGCTTATTGGTCGAGCGCAAAGAAATTTTCATGATCTGCATGATTGAAGCGGATAACCACCCGGAAGTCGTGCAGATGTTCAGCAGTCTGCCGATGACCGCCGTCGAGGTATTGTCCAACAAGCTCCTGGCGTTTCAGGAGCAAGGGCATTTGCCAAAGGCAGATCCGTTCACGGCAGCTCTTATGTTCGTCTCCACTTTCTTTTACGCCTTCATGGCGAAGTATCGGGTTAATCTCGATCTCGAAATGGTAGAAGAAGAGCTTTTTGAAAATGCTTCTGAAATCTTGCTACAAGGCATCAGAGGACTCAAATAAACAGCATAGTTACATAGGGGCGGAGGAAGTCATGAAGAGAAGATGGCTTGTATCTGTAATGATGATCGGACTACTCGCAACGACGGCTTGCAGCGAGCAACAGCCTGCTTCGGCACCTCAGAAGGAGTTGAAGCATGTCGTCGTTGCACAAGTTAAGAAGGAACAGGCTGTTACCGTTACGGAGTTATCTGGTACGCTGGCTCCTTTGGAGGAAGCACTCGTTTCTTTTGAAGTAGGCGGTCGTATTGTGGAGATGAACCGAAAAGAAGGAGACACGGTCAAAGCGGGAGATATGCTTGCCCGTGTGAATGCCACAGATTACTCGCTCCAGGTTGCTTCGTCCAGCGCTGCCGTGCAGCAGAGTGCAGCAAATCTTAGCAAGGTAAACAATGGCGCGAGAGAGCAAGAAGTGACGCAGGCACGTTTGCTTGTGGAGAAGGCAACAGTAGGTCTGCAAAAAATGCAGGATGATTTCGATCGGATTGAAAAGCTCTACCAGCAAAACGCCATTTCCAAAAGCGAGTATGAAAGTGCACAAAATGGACTGAC
Organism: Brevibacillus sp. BC25; assembly: GCF_000282075.1. NCBI lineage: Bacteria > Bacillati > Bacillota > Bacilli > Caryophanales > Paenibacillaceae > Brevibacillus > Brevibacillus sp. BC25. The sequence goes on along the minus strand of NZ_AKIX01000064.1, from coordinate 22,968 downwards.
GATTGCGCAAAAGGATTTGCAAAACGCACAGCAGTCTTATTCTCTGGTTACTCAAGGGGCTCGTGCGGAAGACAAACAGTTGACGCAGGCTGTATACAATCAGACGGTTATCGCCAAAGAAGTGGCAGCCAATACACTTGCTAAAACGCAGCTTCGGTCGCCGATTAACGGGACGATCATCGCCAAGCTCTCGTCTGCGGGTAATTTGGTCGGTTCAGGTACCCCCGTCTATCAAGTCGGCAACATCGACACATTAAAAGTCGTATTGCCCGTTCCTGACCGTGAGATTTCTGCCTGGAAAGTAGGCGATACGATCTCCTTAGACCTGTATGGACAAAAACGGGATGGCAAAGTGACAAAAATATTTCCTGCCACGAACCAAAATACCGGAACGATTGGCGTAGAGGTCCAAATCGCCAACCAAGCTCGTGACTGGTTTGCTGGTCAGGTGGTGAAAGCGACCAAAACGGTAACAGGGCAGGAAGGTGTCTACGTACCAGTAGAAGCAGTCATCAGCAGAGGAAAAGATGACGCGCATGTCTTCGTCAATGCAGGCGGCAAGGCTGTCAAAACAAGCGTAGTCATCGGGCAGATTGTAAGTGACAAGCTCGAGATCAAGAACGGATTAAAAGAAGGAGACCAACTGATCGTCAAAGGGGTGGACCGTTTGTTTGACGGTGACCCAATCGAGGCGGCAGGAGGTACACAACCGTGATCAAGTACATCGTACAAAAGCGCAAAATCACGCTCCTGTTTTTCAGCATGATTGTACTTGTAGGTTCCCTCAGCTTTTTTCAACTGCCTAAGCAAGAGATGCCGGATATTATCGTTAACATGGCGACGATCACGACCGTTTACCCGGGAGCTTCGCCAGAAAAGGTCGAGCAGGCTGTTACGAAAAAGCTGGAAGAAAAAATCAATGAATTACAGGGACTTAACTATATATCATCCTCATCTTCCCTCGGAGTTTCTTTTATCATGGTGGAAGCAAAGAGTGACGTAGACCCGAAGCAAAAATGGGATGAATTGCGGAAGAAGGTAAAGGACGCAGAGGCTGATCTGCCAGCCGATGCGAAACAACCGATCATCAATGATGATTTGAACCGTACGTTTGTCCAATCGTTTGCGGTCACTGCTGACACGCGTGAGGAATTGTACAGCATGCGTACCATGCTGAGATCGTGGAAAGAACAGCTGCGCACGATTCCGAACGTAGCGGATGTACTGGTGGAAGGACTACCGGAGCAGGAAGTCCACATCGAGGTTGATACGCAAAAGCTGAGCCAGTACGGGATCACGTGGAGTCAGGTGATGATGGCCGTCAAAAAGGAAAATGAAAAAATCCCGCTTGGCGACCTGACCACAGAAAAACGGACCTACCAGCTCAAGCTGGCGGAAAATACAGATGTCGAAGAACTGAACAAAGTCATTATCTCCCGTTCAAAAGAGGGCTTCCCGATCTATCTGAAGGACATCGGATCGGTCAAAATGACGACGGAGACGGTGAAAACGACTTCGTATTTCAATGGGAAGCCTTCGATCACGATCAGCGTCAATGCAGAGACGGGAAGTGATGTGCCGTCCTTGCAGAAGCGCGTAGACGAGATGATGGTGACTCTGGATAAAACACTTCCGGCAGGGGCCGAGAGACACTCGATTTATAGTCAAAATGAACGCGTCGATGAGCTTTTTAGCGACTTGACCCGGGAAATGATGATTGCCATCGTTGCTGTTTTGGTGGTGTGTGCACTCGGGTTGAACCTGATCACATCGTTGGTAGTAGCGATGGCGATTCCGATTTCCTTGGCTGTGGGGCTTATGTTCCTGCCATCTCTGGGTATTTCACTCAACATGATCTCAATCGTTTCGTTGATCATTGTCCTGGGGATCTTGGTCGATGACGCCGTGGTGGTCAATGACAATATCGAGCGGAGACTGTCAGTCCTGGGCGAAAAACCAATGGCTGCGGCGGTTAATGGTGCCAAGGAAGTATCGATTTCGATCACGACCGCTACGCTGGCTACGATTGCGTCGTTTGCGCCCTTGATGTTTTTGAGCGGCAACGTCGGGCAGTTCATTCGTCCGGTTCCCGTAATTATTTCGATGACGATGCTAGCGTCGATGGTCATGTCGCTGACGATCATCCCGATCTTTCGCCAATGGTACGAACAACGTAGAAAGGCTGGCGTAGAAGGGTATCGTAAGCCCGCTGGACTGTTGGGGAAACAATTGTTGCAGCTGACCAAGTGGTATGCGAGCAAGGTCATGCCGAAAATTTTGAAGCGACCGCTTTTGGCAGGAATGATTGGCGTATTGATCGGGACGGCAGCATATGGATTGATACCGCTCACTCCGGTGGAATTGTTCCCGAACGATGATCGCCCGCAGTTTCTCATCGATATCCGTCTCCCCGTGGGCAACAGTCTGGATGAAACAGACCGAGTGGTGCGTGGGACGGCAGACTGGGTGTTGAAGCAGCCTGGCATCGAGACAGTATCTGCGTACGCGGGAGGCAGTGCACCGAAAATGTTCGGTGGAGATACAGCTGCCGGAAGCGGCATTACCGTCGGACAGCTAGTGGTTCGTTATAATGAAAAAGAGACCCATCTCGAGAACATGCTGGAGCCGTGGACGGAGGAATTCAAAAAGCTGTATCCGGAAGCGAGTATCTTAACGAAGCAGCTGGAGGCAGGTCCTCCGGTTGGAAAACCAGTCGTGATTCGTTTTTATGGAGAGGATATTGAGACGCTACGCTCTCTTTCTGCACAAGCAAAAGAAAAGGTTGCAGGATTAGAGGGAACGTACAATGTGCAAGACGATTTCGGGGTAGAACGCTACACCTTGGAATTTGTCGTCAATAAAGAGCTGATGGAGCAAAAGCTCGTCAACTACACGGACTTGTCCACGACGCTGCGTCTGGTGAGCGAAGGCATTACCGTCAGCGAGTTTGATACAGGCTCAGACCTGATAGATATGAAGCTGTTTTTGCAAAAAGGAGAGGAAGACCCTGCATTGCTGTTCCAACGACTCAGCATCGCCAACGCGCGTGGAGAGCTGATCCCGTTGTCACAGCTCGCGGAAGTAAAACCGACTTTCAGTACACAGACAATCCCGCATCGCGATTTGTCGCGGAGCGTGACAGTTACCAGTGATCTGAAAGGTAGAACGGCGACAGAAGTAATGGCAGAGATCAAGCCGATGCTCGATAGCATGTCCTTGCCTGAAGGATACCGCTATGAGATTGGTGGCGAGACGTCCGAGCAGACTGATATTTTTATCGACATGGGCAAACTCTCGATTCTTGTCGTTTTCCTGATCCTGATTTTGATCGCGATGCAATTCTATTCCTTGACCATTCCTGTACTGGTTACCAGTACGATTTACCTCGCTGTATCGGGGAGCTTGATCGGCTTGTTCGTGACCCAGACGCCACTAGGCTTTATGACGATGATGGGGATTATTGCTTTGGCGGGCATCGTGGTGCGTAACGGGATCGTTTTGATCGAGTTCATCGAGGAGGCACGTCATACAGGCATGGAGCTGAAGCAGGCGGTTATTTCTGCGTGTGAGGCACGACTACGGCCAATTCTTTTAACCTCGCTTACAGCGATTGCAGGTATGATGCCGTTAGCTATTTCAGGTGACGTTTTGTTCAAACCGCTTGCGGTCACCATTATTTCCGGCTTGGCGTTTTCGACACTTTTGACCTTGATCGTCGTACCATCCTTCTATACGGTTCTGACGCAGCACAAGATCAAAAAGCTGGCGAAAAAAGCCGCGAAGCGCCCGGATTTGTATGGTCCTGAGGCAGAGACATTATAATGCATGCAACAGCGGCAAACTCTCCGATTCATTTCGTTCGGGAGTTTGTCGCTGTTTGTTTTAGTAAGCTTTTCTTGCTTTTCGCCAGCCGATTATCAAAATCTAGATGGAAATGGCATTCTTCAGATTTTTGTAAGAGTTTGATTGAGCAAGAAATGGTATCGGACGTATGATATGATAGTGTCAACATTCACTGTCAGTAATAGATAGAAAGCAGTACAGGAAGGGAGTGTCCAGGATGCAACAGCCCCAGCTTCTTCATGAAGAAAAGGTATTCAAAGACCCTGTTCACCGCTACGTCCACGTGCGGGACAAATTCATTTGGGATTTGATCAACTCGGCAGAATTCCAACGTTTGCGCAGAGTCAAGCAACTGGGCACCAGCTTTTTTACGTTTCACGGTGGAGAGCATAGCCGCTTTAACCACTCGCTTGGCGTGTATGAACTGATGCGCAGAATTTTGGAGACGTTCGAAGGCCGTATTCAGTTGACGTACGAGGAAAAGCTGCTGTGTCTATGTGCGGCTTTGCTCCACGATGTGGGCCACGGTCCGTTTTCCCATTCGTTTGAAAAGGTGTTCAAGTATCACCACGAGGATTGGACGCGCGCCATTTTGCTTGGAGATACGCAAATCAACCGAATTCTTCGGCGGTTTGATGATAGCTTCCCGAAGAAATTGGCAGAAGTGATTAATAAGACATATGACAATAAACTGATCGTAAGCCTCATCTCTAGCCAGCTCGATGCCGATCGGATGGATTACTTACTGCGTGATGCCTACTATACGGGCGTCAATTACGGCAATTTCGAGATTGAGCGAATCTTGCGTGTCATGCGGCCGCAGGAGGATGGCATTGTCTTTAAATTCAGTGGGATGCATGCTGTCGAAGACTACATCATGTCTCGCTATCAAATGTACTGGCAGGTCTATTTCCATCCCGTGACACGGAGTGCCGAAGTAATCTTGTGCAAAATTTTTCAACGGGCGAAGCTCTTGTTCTCCCAAGGCTATCCGTTCATGCAGGAGCCTGTCATGTTGCTGCCTTTCTTGCAGGAAAAGGTAGAGCTCGCTGACTATTTAGCGCTTGATGAATCCATTATTCTTTTCTATATGCAGCTCTGGCGCAGAGAGCAAGACCCTGTGTTGAAAGATTTGTGCGCCCGTTTTTTGGACAGGAATCTCTTTAAATACGTCGAATATAATCCGAGGGATTTCCGCTTGCTGTCTGAGCTGAAAGAACTATTTCAATCTGCCGGAATTGATCCGATGTATTATTTGGAGGTAGACACGACCTCCGATCTTCCGTATGATTTTTACCGTGCCGGAGAAGAAGAGGAGCGCATTCCGATTATGCTCCAAATGCCTTCAGGCGAACTGGTCGAGCTGTCACAGAAGTCAGAAATTGTACAGGCCATTAGCGGAAAGCGGCGCTTTGATTACAAGCTGTACTTTCCATTGGATAAAGTCATGGCTTTGCCGGGGGATCTCTCCCGTAAGATTCGAGAACGTCTGGGAGTGATGGAGGATGCTTAATCGTCACGCCAAGATCATACGCCTGATTGAGATAGTCGGCGAAGTGAGCGGGCGAAAAAAATTGCAAAAGATGGTGTACATAGGAAAACATCTGGAGATGGATTTCGATGAGCGCTACGAGTTTCACATGTATGGTCCATATTCGGAAGAGCTGACGCTTAGAGTAGATGAGCTGTGCAACATGGGGCTTCTGGATGAGCAAATGGAGAGTAAAGGTGCTATTCATATGTATCGTTACTCTTTGAACGAAACCGGTCATGATTTTCTCAAGTTTCATGAGGTTGACTTCGGTAGTGGAGAACGTGCGATTTTGCGTATGAACGAGGAGAATTCCCGTTTTCTCGAGCTGGTTTCTACGATTCTGTATTTCAACCATCTGCCCTATGAGGAAATGAAGGGCAAAATCTTTACGTTTAAGAGCAAGCAGCGCTACACCGAAGAAGAGATTCAAAAAGGGCAGGCGTTTATTGAAGAACTGCGTGCGCTGATGAAGGAAGACGGCGGCAGTTCACTTATGCAATAGGGAACATCATACGAGGAAAAGCACGGCGTACGAACTTGGAAGAGTTGTGGTACGTCTTTTTTTTATACATGTCAGCCAGTCCAATGAGGCTGGCTTTTTTTGTCTCAGTTCGGAGCTGCATAATACGGGCATCGTTCTTTGACAAGTGCATACGTATGAAACATTTTGATTAGCGAAAGGGAGATGGACGTGAGTAGAAGCAAGCAATGGTGGCTGTGGATCGTGCTCGGTGTTGTTATGCTTGCCGTCGGTATAAGTGCGTGGGGTACAGCCAGTGCACAAGAAGTAAGAGTGGTGTACGTCTATAGTGATAGTTGCGGATATTGTACGGAGTTCGGCCCGACATTCGAGAGAGTTGTGAAGGCGTATCCACCCGAAATGATCCAACGACTGGATATCCATAAGCAGAAAGAACTGGATGAAGCGTCGCGACTAGGTGCAGAGGTAACTCCTACTGTTTTTGTCGTCGAAAAAGGTAAGGTGGTTGAGAAGCTGGAAGGGGCGGTACCTGAGAATACGTTGCGAAGCTTTTTGCAAAGGAACCTAAATCAGACTCTTTCTAAAAATGGATAATATAGGTAAAATATCCGGTAAAGAGGGGGTCATTCCATGAACAAACGTGCAATGATGTCGTACCTACTAGCATCTGTACTAGCAATGGCAGGGTTTACTGGAGTTGTTGATAGTCCTACAGTGCAAGCTGCTGCGCCAGCGAAGGATTACGCTTCACATACAGCAAAGGCAGCCATTGATTTCGGTGTACAGAAGAAATACTTATGGTTGGATAGCAAAGGGAACTTTTATCCGAATAGTCAAATGACGCAAGGGCAGTTTATCGCGAGTTTGGTAGCCATTCGCGGATTGAAGGAGGTAGCACCCGTACCGCAGCTCCCAGCAGGGCACTGGGCGAAGATGAGCTATGAGAAGGCGCAGAAGGCGGGGATTTTGGCGGGGGTGAAGGTAGAGCCGAACAGACTGTTGACGAAGGAAGAAACGGCAGCACTGGTGTATGCTGCATGGAAGCCGATTCGCGGTGAAAAAAATCCGAATTTAACCAATACCGGGGCGCTAATCACGTGGGGATGGATGAAGCCAGCTCCTAGTGGTCAGCCTAAATTTCGTGAGGATTTACCTGTGACGCGAGTGGAAGCAGCGGAGATTTTACGTTATTTGTGGAAGGATAAATGGCAGCTTGAGCAAGGGGCGAAATTTGCGGCTGAGTTTCATAAGAGCTTGAAGGTTGTGAATGGGAAGATTAGTGGGAAGGTGCCTAAGGGTGATAGTGATTTTATGATAAAAGCAATGTTCATTACGAAACAAGACGGGTTAGAAGGATTCTTAAACAACGAATCTTTTAACTTTCCATTAAATAATATAAGTTCTTTGACTTTTAGTGTTATTAACACCAATGACTCAACCGATGCAGGAATATACTGGTATACAAAACTGCCTAATCTAGAGCAAATAAATAACACCCGAAAATTTCATCAATAGAGCAAAAAGGGTGGGAAATGAATGCAGACACTTCTAACAAGGCACAGAAAATTCACTATGTCTGTGCTTGTCTTTTGTCTTCTGTTTGGTTTCTTAACTACTCATTCCAACTTTGCAAATGCCTCGCCAAATTATCATAAGATTAAAGTGGCAACTGTAGATTCAAATAAAGAGCTAGCACCAAAAGGAGAATTCTATGTGCTTCAGATCGCAGGCATAGACGGACAACTTGGTGCAGCTGTTTCTCAAATCGAAGTAGATAGAATTATAGATAGTAATAAGGTTCTAGGATTTGCGGATATACACAAAAAAGCAGACAGAGGATGGTATTTTGTAGATGACAGCGAAGCGGCTTACTGGATAAATAAGTTCGGTGGAAATTCAAGCAATATCCTTGGTGGAACTGCCAATGTGTATAGTAAGACGGTTTCCAGTAATGAGGTGCCAAATTTCGTACCCTACCAAGCCTACAACCTCGCAGAACTAGCCTCCGCCTCAGGCGGCGCAGGCTACACCAAAGGAGACAACCTCGTCCCTGACGGCAAAGGCGGATACATCTCAGTAGGCCACTTCCGAACAACCCCACAACCCAGCGGCAGCATAGCCACCGACAAAACCAAATACAACCTCAACGAAACAGTTGAGATACATGCAAATGCCACGGACTTTTCTTACTATGACCGCGGCATTTTTGTATGGTCTTTAAATGTGATCAACAAGTCAACAGGACGTGGATACAAGAGCATCTTATCTAATCAAAAATTCAACGATCCAAGCACGGCTATCCCCACGGTAAACGAGACAAGCAGTCCCCCAGGCTACAAGTGGACCTATAGAAATACCGAATATAAGCCTACCGAGCCAGGCGTGTATGAAGTATCACTAACCATCACTGACCTGCATCAAAGAAGCCGCCAAGGATCAAGCAGCATAAGCGTTTCCACACCTTACACAGCACAATTTACAGTAGGTGATGTAACCCCACCGGAAAAACCCGATCCCGAAAAGCCTGACCCAGGTCCAGCCTGTTCGATCGGATCAACAAAAACCAAACTGAACATTCAAGTCGTTGGCGACAAGGATATAAAAGACCACAATGCTGTTGCAAGCGGCGGCTCAGATATTGCTGTCGAAAAAAATGCCGATATTACCCTCTCTGCCAATAAACCAGGAAAATACACGATGAATGGATATGACATGAAGCCTGGGGCGAATGGGAATCGGAAGGTCGCGACAGGTAGAGTGGGTAGCTCTGGACGGGTAAAAGTCGTCTACGTTAGTGATGATGGAACCGAATGCTGGGAGAAATATTTAAGAGTAGAGTCGCCAGACGGGGAGGACTCATGCCCCATCGTTACGCTGTCGGCATCTGCAGTAAGAAACGGTGAAACGATTGAGATTATGCCATTCGATACGCTTACGTTCCGAGCCAAATACACGACCAAACACGGAGATAGCTCGGAGGCATCGCTCAAGTGGGATGTATCACTTCCGAACGGAAAAATCTATACCTTGCCAGTCAAGGAAAATGACAATGGCAGATGGGGACCCTATGATTCCTCCAGTTTAAAGCTTCCGGACGGAAATGTTCATAACCCGTACTATTTTCCATTCGAGCGAGGAAAAACGTACAAACTGAAGCTAAACTTTGATGGGACAAAGTGGGGGAAGCGACCTGAATGCAATTGGGAAATAACGATCGTCGTAAAAGATGCTTTCTGCACAATCGCTGATCAAAAAAAGGTTACGTTTTTGGTGCATAGCGAACCACCCCTGCCATTTTCTCCTGAAGGGGAAAGCATGAATGGATCAGCCAGCTCAGGCTTTACATTGAAAGACCCCGTATACATCAAGTACTTTACGGAGGCTGGTGATCAATACAATACCAATCTATCGTTTTCCTCGAAGGTATCTGGTACTTGGTATTGGAAGAGCCCCGGAGGAAAAACAGCGTTAACAGACAAGCTTGCGGCGGACGAGCCATTCAAACTCATGTTACCGGCAAGCGTAGATGTTGGCGATGAAATCGTACTGCTGTTCGAGTCCGAGACAGGCTGCACGGGTGAGGTGCGATTCACCATTGAATCTGACCAAAAATGCTGGGATATTCTAGCGTCAGTAGAAATCGATCGAAACAATCAAAAGTGGAGCAAGGATATTCAACGGGGAGAGACCATTGAAATAGCAGCAGATGAGATTCCAGACAAGTATCGGTTTCGTATGTTTTTGTCAGACGATAGTCACTTTTCTATGAGATGGTTCGATCCTGCGTCAGGCTCCTGGGAAAGAAAGCGAAACGGAAAATCACTCGATAGCTCAAACACCTCCACAAATAGCCACTGGGTGTATTTCCCGAAGGATGAAAATGGTCTTCTTTTAGAAGGGCTGTACAAGGTGCAATTTTATTCAACCCAGAGTGATGGCTGTGACGGTCATTTTTTTGTGCAAATCGGCAAAGGCGCTCCAAAACCGGATGGAGAGAATTTGCTTATTGTGAAATCGAGCTTTCAAATTGATCCGAAGAGCCCTCGAGCAGCAGGAACCGATGCGACAATTACATTCAACGTGAAGAATGCCGGGAAATTAACGCATGATACGAAATTGGCTGTTCGGTGGGCTAGCTCAGAAAAGGAAACCAGCTTGGATGTGAAGGAATTCAAGCCGGGTGAGGTGCGTAAGATCACGGTTCCGACGAAGTATCCGCAAAAATCCGAGGATTTCATCGCCCATATCAACCCTACGAAATCGATGCCAGAAAATGAGACGATCTGGACGGACAATCGTGCGACTTGGCCAGTGAAAATAATTGGTGGGGAAGTTCCCGAGGCGCCTGGTGGTGGAGACGATTTTGATGGCGGTGAAATTGGCTTAGAGATTTATGACAGTGATGGTCGTCAGCTACAAAAACTGCCGCTACATGCAGACGGCGTGTGGGAACGTGAGCCTGCTACGATTCGCGTGATCATTGATCAGTCGAAAATAAACGAAGGCTTCCAAAAAACAGAGCAGGAGATCAATCAGAAAATCACGCAATTTAAAGCACAATTGGAGAGTTCAGTCAGCGGGGACAATATCAAAAACGTAACCGTCACTGCGAATCCCGGGTGGATTTCAGATGCCAAGGGCTTGGCAGTTTATACACCATCACAGCTTGATCTGAAGCTGACAGGCCCCGGAGCGCGGATGCAATGGCAGGTAAGCAGTGCATCTACAGGCACAGAGGTCGTGTACACAGGAACCACGGTCCCAACGCAGACGACTTGGCGCCAAGTACTCCAATCGCAAAAGTACAAAACAGAAATCAACGGCTTTGTCATCGTGATGGATTATCAGGTCGATTTTGAACTGTCCTACGAGAGTTGCACGACGAACGACGAAGATGAAGAGGTGTGTGAACCACAGAACATATCCAAAACAATGACAGGACGCTATACCATTACGGTAAAAGGGGGAGAGCGCTCCTTTGAAGTCTTTGAGCCAAATGCAACAGGCTCGATTCGCCATACAACCGAATGGGCAGCGTATCATGCCAGAGACCGTTATCCAAACAGCCAGCCACATGATTACTACGCAGGAGAGCGCATCTTGACACAAGTGGAGCTGCAGGATCGACACCGCCATCCCGTGAGCAACCAGTTTCCTGTCGTGACATCTGCGCGGGCGTGGATTTCGGAAACTGGCTTACGCCAAACGCCGCTACAGTCGTTATTAGCCTTACAACAAGCGACTCCCCAGCTCTGGAGAGGACCCTCCTATTCCGCTTCCAAGCTAGGAGCTCGTGAAGTGGGAGTAGATACGCCTTTGATGGGGGATAAACAGCATGGCTTCCAAAAAGATGCGAGCTACGCAGTTTATTACACCGTTTCCTTTCGTTTTGACGTAAATAAGGGCTTCCCCTATCAAAATAAAGCCTCCGGGCAAGGGCACGAGCTAAAAGATTATCAACTACCCTTCCGTATCATTGCAAATGCATGGGAACGACAAGGAATCCGAAACCATACGACACAGTAAAAATATTTGCACCCCCTCTCTGTCTTTTTCTACTGTAAAGCTAGAAAAAGGATGAGGGGGATTTTTGTGGGAATAATCACGCGGCGCTTGCTATGTGTACTTCTCCTATTCGCTTTATGCTTGGGGAATACAGTGGAACAGGGCTGGGCAAAAGAACGAGAGCTATTCGTAGAGGAGGCGCGGGCATGGATCGACGAAGGAGAGGTGCGTTTTCAGGCACAATTATCGGGCACTCCGGATAAAGTCGAGCTATCTGTTAATCAGGACAGCGACATCAAAACCCGTTCTTTTCACGAGGAGTCTCAGATTTCCCTCGCCGTAATGCCTATGGATGATAGTCCTATCCAGGTAACGATGTTCATCGATGATTTAGAAGAGCCGTTACGTAGCTGGGAGCTATCGTTGCCTGAACACATAGAGCCGACCGTAGAAAAAATAAAAATCAAAAAGGCGCCTTGGGACGAACTGGCTGCCAATCAGGAAGAACCGTTAGAATTGATCGAAATAGAGATCGAAGACCAAAACGAAGCTCCGCCAGAAGAGGAAGAACAGGAGCAGGAGCAGGATGCCACCGCTGAAGAGCTTTCGCGGCTTGCAGAGGAATTTTATGCGCACTTTTCAGGCGAGCATAAGCCAGGAGAAGCGGAACTGCGCAATAGAGAAGCTCGCTTTGAGGTAGAGCCGAATGACACCATAGGCAGCAAATCGGATTGGCTATTTGATGGAAAGGACAGTCATGGAAAGATTAGCAGCAAAGATGATGTGGATTTTTGGAAAATCAGAGGAACAACAAATGGACAGATGAATATATCTCTCACAGATATTCGGGCAAACGAAGACTACGATTTGTATGTGTACGATGAGGAGGAGCGGGAGCTTGCCCGTTCAGAGCAGCATGGAAATGAGCCTGAGCTAATCGAGGGACTGACACTGGAAAAAGACAAATGGTACTACATCAAGGTCGTTGGAAAGCAGGGCTCGTTTTCGAAAGATTACTACTACCGCTTGCGAGCTGATTTTTTCGCGGATCAAGGAGGGGACAAGGCAGATGGATACGAGCCGAATGACACAATGGAAGCGGCCTACGAGCTAGATGCGTATAAACGAAATATCGTAGGAAATCTTCATTCAAAGACGGATGTGGATTTTTACAGCTTATCCTTTACGCTCTCCTCTACTGTGGAGGTCTCCCTCAAGGATATCCCTACTGGAATGGATATGGACGTATTTCTGCTCGACGAGGCTGGAAAAGTAGTCGCCAGATCCGAGAAAGCGAAGAATTCGGATGAACATATGATATTCAATGCCTATCCTGGAACCTACAAAGTCAAGGTCATGGCCAGCAAACGCTCGGGATTTACCGCTAACTCGTACAGTCTTTATATTGGAGACAGAACGATTCCAGTTATCTTAATCCCGGGAGTAGGTGGATCGCGACTCGAAGTGGAGCAGAATGGAAAGAGATCGGAAATATGGTTGGGACTTGGAGATAGTCTCATTGGTATTAATGATCCCAAACACCGCAGGCTACTCTCTCTGGAGCCAATCAAGCCAAATAGTGTAGATGTACAGCCAGTCGTTCGTGAAGCGACGATCCACCCGGAAAAAGACGATTTTTACGCCATCGAATATCTTTCCTATGCGCCGTTTTTAAAAGAACTTACCGAACAGTATTACAGCATGGTAAAGGAACTAGAGAAGCAGGGATACAAAAAGCACCGAACCTTATTTGCACTGCCGTACGATTGGCGATACAGCAGCACGAAAAATTCCAAACTTCTAAAAGAAGAAATCGATGCTGCACTAAAGGCAAGTGGGGCAAATCAGGTGCATTTGGTGGCACATAGCATGGGTGGGATCTTGGTAAAAGAAACACTTCTATCCAATGTGTCCTACCAGCGCAAAGTGAATCGTGTCGTGTATATGGGCACACCCTTCCTTGGCTCTCCACGGGCATATCAGGCTCTTAAGCACGGATACAATTTTTCGATCCCTTGGCTGGATGAAGAAACAGGGAAAGTGATTTCCTCTTATGCACCTGCCGTTTACGAGCTGCTACCCTCCAAAAAATACTTTGAAACGGTTGGTTTCCTGAAAAAGAGTAACATTCAGTACTACACCTACGACGAATTTTTAAAGGATAAAAATATTCGCCTCGACTATGACCCGCTTGTCAGGCATGGCGGCAAGATGCATGAAAAGTGGGATAACAAAACGATCAATGTTCCACAGTATTCCATCGTGGGTACAGGCCAAGTAACACTGCTCGGTTACTTTTATGATTCTTTTTACAACGAATGGTCCCCGATTCTCGATCCTGGCGTTGGGGACGGTACCGTTCCGTATATGAGTGCCAATTACGCCCAGAAGGATATGAAAAAACGTTACTACGTAAAAGGCGAACACGCCAAGCTGCCGACCATTCCAGAAGTCATCGAACAAGTAACGCGATTGCTACAGGGAGATGAGGAATTACAACCAGGATTGCGCAATGCTCCGGACCAAAATGCTGACTACCTGTACTACATCATTGCGCAAGATGACAAAAGCTTTCCTGAAGTGACGATACACAAAGCCGGCCAGACTTTTACGCTCGACGCCAATAAAAAAGAAGTACGGGAAGACCTGTCTATTGAATATCACGATCGCATCGTTGTCATCCATGTTCGAGATGGTGAAGACCTGGAATTCCAGCCGCCTGTAGTTGTAGAGGGAGAAGAGTCAGCGCGCTTTCTGATCAAACGTTTCTCGTCAGATGATTCGGAGCGTTACAAAGAAACAGGCAGACATTACGTGCTCGATGAGCGTGGACTGGCAGAGGTAGAAGAGTCTGCGGATTCCAATGATGTGTAGCCATCAAAAGCAAAGGTGTAGAGACAATGGATGATAATTGGTTTGTCTGGTTCATACTCGGGCCTTTCGTATTTTCATTGATGTTTGCGGGGCCTTTGATTGGTTTGCTCATCGCAGCTTTCATTCGCTTCACGCTAGGCTTTCGCGGCTGGTTGATCTTTCTAAGTGTTCTTTTTATCAGCTTTGTGTACTACTTGTTTATTGTTCCCTCTGACACGATGCTAGGTGAACTGTTGGTTATGAAGGTTGCAATGGCGGTCCATACAGCCATCGTAACGATCCTGATCATGTGGGGCATCGAAAAAATCATCCAGTTGGTAAATAAAAAACGAAACACCCAAAAACCCATGGATAAATAACTGGGCACATACGCAAATTGCGTCACAGCACGTTTTTCGAGTAGAATAGAAGGAAGGAGAATGATTGTCTGGAGGTTATTCAAATGGATATTTTTGATAATAAAAAAGGCGGCTTTACCATCATGAGTGGAAAAACCGATGTACACGGAGGTTTTGGTCAAGGTGTACTCGACTTAAATGCTGTGTCTTCGGTCATTATCGATGGGGACGAAGCGTACATTGACATGGGTGCCTTGCATGCCAAAAGTTCTGTAGAAAAGGGCATCAAATGGACGATTAATAAAGAAGAAGTACCAAATGGAAAGCCTTATTGGCTCGTTTGGGTAACAGTCGATCGCAATGAAGCTGGTCCTTATTATGCAGGAGCAACCGCGTGCTATATGGAAATCGATAGGGAAGCGCGTCGGGGCTACAAAATTTTGGCAGATCACGTGAATCGCATGGATTACTCCATGAAGAGACGTATTATGCTGTCCGATCTATCCGAGAAGGAAAAAGTCGCTCTGAAAAAGCTTTTGATTGATAATAGCGCGGAGATGTATGAGAATTCCACTGAGGAATTAAAGCAAAATTTGTCCTAAAGTTGGAAATCGTGAACGGTCTGTGAACAAATCGTGAAATCAATTGTTCACACAATTGAAGTCAGGTAAACTTATTTCCATATCTGTGTACATGTACACTAGGTCAACAAACAGGGAGAGAGCCGTCACTCTTTCCCTGTTTGTGTATATAATTTCTTTGATTGATCATAGTTTTTGAGATATCGCGGAACACTAATGGGGATTGAACCAAACTGTTTGACGGAAGGGGCGGTACCCATTGGGAGAAGATCTCCGTGGTAATGAACAATCGCATGATCATTTTGTGAAGCACGGTGGCGTCCATTTCCGCACACACGTGACTCCGACCGAGATAAACAACTTTGTACGCAAGCTCCCTGCTGGAAAAAGGGACAGCTTGTTTGAAGTATTGGAACAGCTTGATAATGCCGGTCTGATTACGATCATCAACGACCATGTTTTTGCCGATGGAGATGGAGTTGTGGGCGGCGGGGACAATCAGAGCACGCAAGGTTAATAGGCATACCAAAAAGGACGTACTCGATGAAGAGGAACGTCCTTTTTTTCTTTATTGATTCGGTTTCCACCAACTGCCCATGCGCTGCCAGAAGGTCGAAGAATCTGGCGGCTTTAAAGGTGTTGGTGTCTCATTCTTCGGGATGTGATCCGTGCAGTAATCTTGAGGCTCTGTTCCGCTGGCGAAATAAAAGAGCTGTGGATTCGGACAATGCTCGGTCGCCAGTTTTCCAGAAGCAGGATCGATATAGACAGAAACAACACCAGCAGGCATGTCAAAAAGTGCAGGGGGCTGACCTTTGAGTGCGCTTTCCATGAACTGGGCCCAGATTTTTTTGGACAGGTAACCTTCCTTTACATCATCGACCTTTTGGTTTTTGTCATAACCCACCCATACGGTCGAAACCAGCTGCGGAGTGAATCCGCTCAGCCAAGCGTCATAATCCGTTGATCCTGTTTTCCCTGCTACCGGTCGGTTCATTTCACCAGCAACGCGATATCCGGTACCACCTTGTTCAAATACACTTTGCATCATATTCACTAAGAGAGCAGACGCGACAGGATCGGCTACCTGTGTTTTCTCTGGTTTTTCTTCGACTAAAATGTTGCCCTCGCTGTCCTCGATGGAGGTGATGGCAATAGGCTTCACTGCCTGTCCCTTGTTGACGATTGCTGCATAAGCTGCGTTTAACTCTAAGGGAGAGACAGGTGAAGTTCCCAGTGCCAGAGAGGGAACTGCTTGCATCGAGCTGGAGATGCCTAATTGCTTTGCTTGATCGACCACTTTTTGCGGCCCAAGAAAATCAATGGTCTTGACGGCATAAATGTTGTCGGAGGTTTTGATTGCTTCACGCATGTTGATCAGTGCGTTTGGATATTTTCCACCAAAATTGCCGGGAATGTACTGCTTATTGTTATCGTAGGTAAAAACAGTTGGTTCGCTTTTCATCAAAGTGAGCGGTGTATAGCCGTTTTGCAAGGCTGACAAATACATGATCGGCTTGAAGGAGGAACCGGGCTGCCTCTTACCAAGCACGCGATTGAACTGACTCACCTTGTAGTCACGTCCACCTACCATCGCTTTAATATAGCCGGTAGCAGGGTCCATGGCGACGAGGGCTACCTGCAAATTCGTATTGTTCTTCGGTAAGACGGAGGCGACAATATCCTCGGCCTTTTTTTGTACGACTGGATCAAGAGTCGTATGGATTTTCAGACCGCCATGAATAAATTTTTCTTCGTCAATGCCATATTTGTTTTTGACCAAATTGGCGATGTAATCGCGGAAATAAGGGGCTGGCTCGGTTGTATTCTCATTTGTCCGCTGTTTCAGCTTGATTGGTTCCGCGTAGGCTTGCTCTACTTCCTTCGATGTCAGTATATTGTCGCGCTCCATGGCATTCAAAATGAGCTTTTGTCTGGCTTTGGCGCGTTCCAAATCGACAAATGGTGAATAATAAGTAGGACCCTTAGGGATGCCTGCCAGCATGGCGCTCTCTGCGACCGTCAAATCTTTGGCGTCCTTGCCGAAATAGGTTTGGGCAGCAGCTTGTACGCCATAAGCTGAATGACCATAATAAATCTGATTCACGTACATTTCTAATATTTCATCCTTGCTGTAATTCAGTTCAAGCTGAATCGAAAGCAAGGCTTCTTTGATTTTTCGCTCCCATGTTTTGTCCAAGCTGAGGTACAGATTTCTTGCCAATTGTTGAGTGATGGTGCTGGCACCCTGACGTTTGTCCATGTTAATGACATCGACATAAGCGGCCATGGCTAATCGTTTCCAATCAAAACCGAAATGTTCGCGGAATGAACGGTCCTCGATCGCGATGGTCGCATCTAGCAATGCGGGTGAAATTTCTGCAAGTGGCACAGAAATCCGGTTCTCGCCACGGTGCATCGTATCCAAAACCTCTCCATCGGAAGCGTAAATCGTTGTGGTTTGCTTCACAAACGTTTCCGGGAGTGGTTGTGAGCGTAAGTACAAAATGAGTAGCAAGATGGCAAAAGAGAAACATAATAGGCTGAGAATGATAAATTTTACGAATTTCTTAGCCCAACGCAAATAGCGCAGCAATGGGGCTTCGCGAATGACTTCCATGCGTGCCTCTCCTCCTTTCTGCGGTTGAATCAATAAAATAGGACATACTACGTTACTAGTAGTATGTGTCGCTTGCAAGCTGGTTAAACTTTCCTCGCTAGAAAAATATCTTGCAATTTGGAAGACAGCTACTATAATTTTCTTGTTATATTGTATTTTCATGCGGTTAATTGAAGGAGGTTACATAGCCATGAATATGGAATTGTGGTACACCGAAAAACAGACGGAAAATCACGGGATAACAACGAAAATTACAGAGACCCTATACAGTGAGAAATCCGAGTTTCAACAAATCGACGTAATTAATACGAAGCAGTTTGGTCGCATGTTAGTGCTCGACGGCATGGTTATGACTACCGATGTCGATGAGTTTGTCTACCATGAAATGATTTCTCATATCGCGTTGAATACGCATCCAAACCCGAAAAAGGTTCTGGTTGTGGGCGGCGGCGATGGCGGTGCTATTCGTGAAATCGTAAAGCACGCGTCTGTAGAAAAAGCAGTTCTGGCTGAAATCGACGGTGGCGTCATTGAGTCTTGCAAAAAATATTTCCCTGAGATTGCGAGTGCATTGACAGGCAATCCGCGTGTAGATGTACAAGTAATCGATGGTATTAAACATATTCATGACCACAAAGGTGAATATGATGTGATCATGGTTGATTCTACAGAGCCAGTTGGCCCGGCTGTAGGTCTGTTCGAAAAAGGTTTCTACCAAGGCATTCACGATGCTTTGAAACCAGATGGTATCATGGTTGCTCAAACGGAATCTCCTTGGTTCAACCGTGAACTGATCAAGCGCGTGTTCAAAGACCTGAAATCGATCTTCCCGGTTACTCGTCTCTACACTTGCAGCATCCCTACTTATCCATCCGGACTGTGGAGCTTCACTATCGCTTCCAAACAACACGATCCGTTGGAAGTAGATCCAGCGAAAATCAAAGATTTGGGCACCAAATACTACAATGCGGAAGTTCACCAGGCTGCTTTCAAACTGCCTAACTTTGTGGCTGAGCTGACCCGCGACTAATCGGGGGAGAACTACACCTATGCGTTTTGACGAAGCATACTCTGGAAATGTCTTTATCCGTAGTCACGGGAATTACGAAGAAAGCCAAGCGGTTATTTACGGTATGCCGATGGACTGGACAGTGAGCTTCCGTCCGGGCTCTCGTTTTGGCCCTTCCCGTATTCGTGAGGTTTCCATCGGTCTGGAAGAGTACAGCCCGTACTTGGACAGGCTGTTGGAAGACATCAAATACTTTGATGCTGGCGATATTCCCCTTCCTTTTGGAAACGTGGAAGGTAGCCTGGATGCGATCCGTACATTCGTGGCAAAAGTATTGGCAGATGGCAAATTCCCATTGGGTCTGGGCGGAGAGCATTTGGTTTCCTGGCCAGTATTCCAAGCGGTTTATGAAAAGTACAAGGATATGGTCGTATTCCACTTTGACGCGCATACAGACCTGCGTGACAACTACGAGGGATACGAATACTCCCACTCCACCCCGATCAAAAAGGTATGCAACCTGATCGGCGGTAAAAATGTATATTCGTTCGGAATCCGCAGCGGGATGAAGGACGAGTTTGAGTGGGCAAAAGAAAACATGCATCTGTACAAATACGATGTACTGGAGCCAGTGAAGCAAGTGCTGCCTACCATCGGCAACCGTCCGATCTACCTGACGATTGACATCGATGTATTGGACCCTGCGCACGCTCCAGGAACAGGTACAACAGAAGCAGGCGGCATCACGTCTCGTGAGCTGCTCGATACTATTCACTTCATGGCAAACAACGGTGCGAATGTCATCGGTTGTGACTTGGTGGAGGTTGCTCCTGTGTATGATCACAGTGAAATGACGCAAATCGCGGCGTCCAAATTCGTTCGCGAGCTGCTCTTGAGCTTTGTAAAATAAGATATCCGCTAAATAAGCCCTCGGTTTTGCAAAAAGACCGGGGGCTTTTCTTATTGGTGGTAAACTTTCATCAGGTTAATAAACATTTTAGTTTACAAAGTTTAAAATTGTCAGTACAATCATAATAGTGAGATGATTTAATAGTCGACGGAGGTTTTCTTACAAAGGAGTTGTCTGCATGAGAGAAGTATTTGCCTACGCACCATTTCGAAAGCTGTTCTTTTCCAATTTATTCTCCGGCTTTGGGCAAGGCATGACGATGATCGGGATTGCCTGGTTCCTCGTGGAAACGACAGGCTCTGCTCAACTTTTGGGCTCTACCATGTTTACTTCTGCGGTATTGATGTTTTTCATTGGTCCGTATATCGGGACGCTCATCGATCGTTATTCCCGCAAAAAAATGCTGCTGGTGGAAAACTTGATCGGATTTAGCGTACTTGGCATGCTTGCGATCTGGGGCTTTTTCGGAGAGTACACCGAGTGGATGCTGATTGTCATCTATTTGACGACGACCTTTATGTACCAAATTCATTACCCGACGCAGTCCGCACTGGTTCAGGAGACGTTTGAGCCCAAGCACTACAACAGCATCAACAGTCTGCTCGAGATAGAAGGACAGACTGCATCCGTTCTTGCTGGCGCGTTTGCGGGGATTTTGCTTAGCTCCTACGGGCTGCATGTGGTGATTATTTTCAATGCGATTACCTACTTGTTCGCCTTTACCTTGCTGTCTAGCATGACGTATACCTTCACGCTGGAAAAAGAAGCGAAGCAAAACCAGGGGGTCGGGTGGACGGAGCAGCTGATGGAAAGCTGGCGGTACATCCGGCAAAAGAAAGGATTCCTGCTGTTTGGGATATCCGCACTCATGCCCTTCATTGCTGTTATGGCGACGAACTTATTGAAGCCTGTTTACATAAGCCAAACGCTGCAGGAGGGTGTCTCAGTGTATTCGCTAGGAGAGGTCACGTATGCAACGGGTGCCGTGGCAGCAGGTTTACTCGTTGCTATCGTCGTTCGCAAGATGGGGCAGTTGGCAGCCATGATCGGCAATACGTTGTTGTTCGCGATTGCCATTGTCGTCATGATTGCTTTACCGTATGGCTGGGCGCTGATTGCGGCGTACACGTTTTACGGGTGGAGTAACGCTTCTGTGCGCTTGATTCGGCAATCGCTCTATATGACAGTTGTGCCGAAGCATCAGATGGGGCGGGTTATGAGCTTTTTCAACTCAATCGGCATGATGATGCGTTTGATCCTTATCGGTTTGTTTACGGCTATGATCGATTACACGGGGGCAGGAGTCGGGTACTTGGTGTTGGCGG
The DNA here is from genome assembly GCF_000282075.1 of Brevibacillus sp. BC25. Lineage (NCBI taxonomy): Bacteria > Bacillati > Bacillota > Bacilli > Caryophanales > Paenibacillaceae > Brevibacillus > Brevibacillus sp. BC25. Next base: position 1,948 of record NZ_AKIX01000064.1, on the reverse strand, counting down.
GTCTGCTGTTGCTTGCGGCGATCGGGATTGCTGCTACCATGAGATACCTGCTGGCGGATGCCAAAGCGGAGGCGGCGGTTGCCACACAGGAGCGATGAAGGGTAGAATGTAGGGATAAATGGGAAGCGAAAGAAAGTGGAGTGTGGAAGTAGCATGCAAGATATACAAGTAAAATTGACGGCACGGCATCATGTCGAAGGCAACTGGGAAGAAACGACCCACAGCTATGAAGGCAAGTGCGTACAAAAAGTATCCGCGTGGTACGTGACCTACAAAGAGCAGATGGAAGGCGTAGGCGAAGTAAGCACGACACTGAAGCTGACAGATACGTCCATTACGCTGGTTCGTCAGGGCGGGGTTTCAACCAGACAGCAATTCGAAAAAGGAGCCAGCACCCATTCTACCTATCAAAGTCCCTATGGTCCGTTTGCCATGGAGACGCATACGAACAAGCTGCGAATCCGCTACGAAGCAGAGGTTCCTGTACAGGTAGAAATCGCGTACCAGCTATGGATGAATGAGCAGTACGCTGGTGAGCATGAGCTGAAAATAGAGCTAGGAAAATAAGCCGCCCTTTGCAAGGGCGGTTTTTTGCACGTACAATAGGATTACTTGCGGCTGAAGTGAAAGGGGGATACAGCATGTTTGTACTCGCAAATGGACTAATAGCCGGTCTGGGTCTTGCTGCTTTTTTAGCGCTCGGAGATGGTTTGTTTGATACCAATACCTTTCCCGTTTTAATTGATGTCAGCTATGTACCGGGCATGGAAAACCTGCCCTCTATTGTAGAACTATTGATTCATCTGCTGATCAGTGTGATCGTCGCCTTTTTTCTCATGCACTTTTACCCGCGGGAACGAAAAGCCCGATCGGTACGATACTTGCTGTATTGGATGCTCGGTTTTTCTATCGCGTTTTTCCCATTTAGCCTGTTGAGTCAATCCGCGATGAGTTTGACAGCGTTTTTCATCTGGGCATTGGGACATTTATTGTATACCGCAATGCTTGCCATTCAGGTAGGGCGTAATCGATAACATCGCAAAAGTGCCGAATATTCGGCGAAGTGATGATTTTTTGGCAGCATGGATGGAAGGAAGGAGTGAAAGCCAGGATGCCGTTGTCAGATACGGTAGAAATGTTGCAGGCGATCTTGGGTGCTATCGATGAAGGAATTCACGTTGTGGACGCAAATGGCATTACGATTTTCTACAATCACGTCGCAGCCAAGCTCGATGGGTTGACCTCAGAAGAGGTGTTGGGGAAGCCATTGTTGGAGGTTTTTCCTTCGCTTGATCGACAGTCGAGTACCCTGCTTCGTGTCATCGATAGTGGCGAATCAATCTACAACCAGACACAGACATATAAGAACTGGAAGGGAATGCGTGTGGAGACAATCAACACGACACTTCCGGTGAGAGTAGGCAAACGGTTAGTCGGGGCAGTCGAGGTGGCGAAGGATATCGGCAAGCTAAAAGAACTGTCGGAGCGCTTGGTCGATCTTCAGGCCAAGATTAGCAAGCCGAAACGAACAAAACGCTCGATGGATGAAACGACTTTCCATTTCGAAGACATTTTGACGATGAGTGAAAAAATGAAGCGCCTTAAAGAACGCGCTCGAAAAGCTGCGCGGACAACTTCTCCCGTGTTGATATACGGCGAAACAGGGACGGGAAAAGAACTGTTTGTCCAATCCATTCATCACGCGTCTGTCCGCAGCAGTAACCCGTTTATCGCGCAAAACTGTGCCGCGCTGCCGGCCGCGCTGCTCGAAAGCTTGCTGTTTGGCACGACAAAAGGAAGCTTCACGGGAGCCGATGATCGGCCAGGGTTATTCGAGCTGGCGGACGGCGGTACTTTATTTCTGGATGAACTGAACAGTATGCCGCTCGATTTGCAGGCGAAGTTGCTGCGAGTCCTCCAGGACGGGCAGATCAGACGGATCGGCGGG
>NZ_AKIX01000063.1:0-16532 GCF_000282075.1 Brevibacillus sp. BC25 | reverse complement strand
CCTAGACCCGACGAAATTCAGCGCGACAGGCTTGGGAGAATACCATCCGGTAGCGCCGAATACGACGGCAGAAGGCAGAGCGAAAAACAGACGGGTAGAGGTAGCAATCCTGCGTGATCTGGCCTCTCCTCCGAAAAATAGTGTGAATCCGTAATAAGAAAAAGGATAGCGCCAAGGGTGCTATCCTTTATTTTTTTATTGTAGCTGTAGTGGAGGGGAAGAAGCCCATTTCCAGTCAACGCTTCGGCCTACGCCCTGCAAGGGGTTAGACTGTCCGCTCCGAAATAAATGGCGGGAGCGCTTCAAAAGTAGAGTTTCGAGGATGTATTCGCAGAGGTTGAAGCTGAAAACCCCCGCCATTTATTTCGGAGCTAAGTAGGGCTCCAGAGGCGCTAGGACTGGAAATGGGCTTCTTCCCACGCGGCTTTTTTTACATCTTGAAAGTAGCATTCAAGAGGTTTTTTCTTAATAATTGTTGGTGGAATTACAACAGTTCGCAGAGGAAACAGGAGAAAACAGCGAAGATCTTTGGACACACCTACCGAGGCGCAGTGAAAAAAAGAGAAACTGCCTTTAGCGTCCACCTCTGAGACACATCCTGAACAGTCGACTTTGGACGCGGTTTCTCTTTTTTTCACGGAGCCGGGCACCCCATGCTCCCGCGCAGGTGTTCCAAGAATCTGAGCGTTTTCTCCTGTTTCCTCCCCACCACAACAGCTAGACAGAGTTCTCCCCCAATTCCAGCTTCAACTGCCCCATCCGCATTTCGCCCCACTCATACATCATTTCCACAATAGGCAACAAAGTCATCCCCAGCTCCGTCATGGAATACTCCACGCGCGGGGGAACCTCCGGGTATACTTCCCGGTGAACAATCCCGTCTTCGATTAGTTCTTTTAACTGATTCGTCAGCATTTTATGTGTGATTTTTGGAAACAGCCGTTGCAGCTCGCTAAAGCGATGCGGGCCTTCTACTCCTAAATGCCACAGGATCACGACTTTCCATTTTCCGCTGAACATAGACAAGGTCAGCTCCTTGGAACAGTTGAAATCACCGTTTTTTATTTTTTCCAAGGTTTCTTTCCGCAAGTCGGACATAGTTCTCTCCTCACAATCCTATCTTCGGTGCAACAGCTTCAGCAATGCCAGCATGCTTATGTTGCACCTCGTTCCCTTCCATCATAAACGGTGCGGGATCATTTTTCATTGAGTTTTCTGGTTCATCTTGACAGCGTTCATGAAAATGAAGATAATAAGCATAATAACTAAGTAAACAACTCGGAATACTAAAAATAAAAGAGGTGAGTTCTTTGGAACGGATTTTGCAAATACCTAGCGACACGATTTCGTTGACGGCTACCCTGCATGAACCTACATGCACAGCAGGCAAGACCAGAGTGAAATACCCATTGGTTGTCATTTGCCACGGCTTTATCGGCAGTCGAGTTGGAGTGAATCGCTTGTTTGTAAAAGCTGCCAGAGAATTGGCTTCACACGGTTTTGGCGTTTTGCGCTTCGATTACGGAGGCTGCGGGGAAAGTGACGGCGAGTATGGTGCAGGCGGTTTGGATGTCCTGCTTACGCAAACACGTGATGTTCTCGACCATGTTTTCACGCTTGAACAGGTAGATCAGGAGCGTGTGTGCCTGTTAGGGCATAGTTTGGGAGGTGCGGTCAGTGTCCTGACAGCGAGCCAGGATAAACGAATACACTCACTCATCCTATGGGCACCGGTAGCACGCCCCTTCGATGATATCGTTCGGATCGTGGGGGAGAAGGAATACAAGGAAGCACTGTCATACGGCAAAACGGATCATTTGGGCTACGGTTTGGAGAAGCGCTTTTTCCAGTCGCTAGGTGCCTCTCTTCCGCTGCGGCAAGCCAAGCAGTTTGAGGGAGATGTGTTAATCCTGCATGGTAATCGGGATGACGTCATTGCGGTGGATGCCATGTTCCATTATGAGCGAGAGCTGCATCTGCGGAGATGGGGGAGCTGCGAAACAGGAGTAGTTGTAGGGGGAGACCATACCTTTTCCTCGACGGACAGCTACAAACGTTTGATTGCGAGTACGAAGAACTGGTTGAATCGCCTGCTTGAGAAGGAGACGGTTGCCGTATAAGAAAAAGGGATGGCCCTATTGACGGGCTATCCCTTTTTGGCGATATTCGTTTTGATTTCGTTCAGCAGCCCGCGGGAACCCGCATTCACCAGGTCATACACATAGGTGAATCGCCCCGTATAATAAGGGTCCTCTACATTTTGTTCCTGGGCAGAATCGGCAAAGTCGAGCAGGCGGTACACCTTTTTCCCTGACGGCGCCATCTGCTTGAGTGCGGACAAATTTTCCTCATCCATACAGACGATGTAGTCGTACTCCGAGAAATCCTGTGTGACAATTTGGCGAGCACGCAGTGTATCATGCGCGATCCCATTCTCGTTCAATACCTTTTGTGTACCTTTGTGTGGAGGTTCCCCAGCGTGCCAGCCACCGATCCCTGCTGAATCGATGGAGATTTCCCCTGCCAATCCCTCCGCCTCTACGAGATGGCGAAATACGGCTTCGGCCATGGGCGAGCGACAAATATTACCCAGACAAACGAACAACACTTTCGTCATACGTACGTTCCTCTCTTCCTTTGTATCATGCTTCTCTTTGTAGAATACCATAAGGTGGTCCTTTGCCGAAGTGTCGTACGTTCATTGCCAAACGCGGCGTTTTTTGATATGATAAGGACAGTTACCCCAAGAAAAGAACTGCATATGTACTGAGTTTTCTAGGGTTCCGCGGTCAGCCATCTGGCCGGTCAGGACCGAGAGAAAACCCACGACCACGGTCGTGTACACGGAGGGATAAAAGCCCGGGAGGAATATCTGTGATGGTATTCACCCGAGGCTTTTTTTGCATTCGGAAAAAGCCTGAGCCATCTTAGATGAGTATGTATTTTGGGGAACGATAAAAACGGATACGTCCGTTGCTATGAGTGTAAAAGAAAGAGGAGGGAGCCAGAACATGGGGAAGTATTGGTTGATGGTTGTCGTAGCAGCAGTATTTGAAGTTATGTGGGTAGCGGGCTTGAAGCACGCAGACAGCTTTTGGTCATGGGCGTTGACCATCTTAGCGATTATTATCAGCTTTGGTGTTTTGATCTATTCAGGGAAAAAGCTGCCGACGAGTACGGTTTATGCGATCTTCGTCGGTTTGGGTACGGCCGGTACCGTTATTAGCGAAATGGTCCTGTTTGGAGAACCGTTCAGCTGGGCGAAAGTGGGCTTGATCGCGCTTCTTCTGGGGGGAATCCTTGGGCTGAAGCTGGTCACACCGGATCATGAAGAGAAGCCAAAGAGGGAGGGTGAAGTGGCATGACATGGATATCCTTAATTTTTGCAGGGTTGTTTGAGGTTGTAGGCGTGATGGGGATTACACAGGTCAACCAAAAGCCTTCGTTCCGCTCCTTTGCGGTACTGATCGGTGGTTTTTCCCTCAGCTTCTTCCTCCTGTCCTTCGCCATGAGAGAAATCCCAATGGGAACGGCCTATGCGGTTTGGACAGGGATTGGTACGGTAGGTAGCGCTCTTGTCGGGATGATGTTTTATGGAGAAGCAAAAGACAAGATGCGGATCTTGTGCATCGCCATGGTGATTATAGCAGTAGCAGGATTGAAATTAGTAGCATAAGGTAGCGGTAATAAGGAAAGGCAGATATTCCACTTCGGATGTCTGCCTTTTCTTTGTGTATATGTTCCATTTCTCATAAGGAACACTCCTTGCGAATAGGGAATAGTAAAGAAAATGTCTCGTTCAAGGAGGGAATGGCAGCACCATGAGCTCTTTCTGGGCAACGCTAAAAAAGGGAAATACGTCCTCGGCGACAGCGGCATTGGGGAACACTGGGCTTGCTATCGCAAAAGGCTTTGCGGCTGTCTATAGTGGGAGTGGAGCCATGTTTGCGTCGGCGATGCATTCGGTAGCCGATGCGGTCAACCAGTTCTTCGTTTTCTTTGGCAGCGTACTCGCAGAGAAAAAACCGACACCGAGGTTCCCTACAGGCTTTGGTCGTGTCATTAACATTTTCTGTATGGTCGCGGTGATCGTCGTAACGATCATGGCCTACGAAACCATTATCAAAGGCTTCCACCTTATTTCCGAACCCGTAGAATCCAGCCATTTTTGGTTGAATTTCATCATTTTGTCTCTAGCGGTCATCGTGGATGGGTATGTGCTGGTAAAAGTGATGTTCGAAATCGTTCATGAAGCTCGGGTGGAAGCGAAGGGCTTTGCTGTCATCCCTGCAGCTTTTCGGAATGTAGGACGTGCGGCTCCACCGACACGCCTTGTCTTTTACGAAGACATCGTGGCAACGCTCGGTGCGTTATTGGCGCTGATTGCGGTTATCGTCACTACATTTACTTCCTTTGCCTTGCTAGACGGGATTGCCACCATTCTGATCGGGATTCTCATGGTGGGTGTGGCATTCAAGGTAGGGTACGACAACATGGTCGGTTTAATTGGGATCGCAGCTCCCAAAGAAATCGAGGATCGGGTAGCCAAAGTCATTTTTGCAGACCCGGATGTGACGGACATTAACCGGATGCGGATTGTACAGGAAGGGCGTTTTTATCATGTGGAAAGCTACGTAGAGTTGCGGACAGGACTGAGTCTTGCTGTGGCAGACGATATTAAATACCGCATTCGCGACAGCTTGCTCACTGATCCAGATATTAGTGATGTGACGATGGGGATTTTAGAGGACAACGGCTTAGACGACTGGAAGTAACTCACGGGCCAGGGAATCACGTAGACGAACGAGATCGAAGAAACTCACCTGCAAAATAAAAAAGCCCCGCACCCGCCAAGTAAGCAGGTGTGGGGCTTTGGTTTGTGCACATGTGTGATGATTAGGAGACGGTCAACAGTTCTTGTTGCTCCGATTCATCATTTTCCAAACGCGTAATCAGGACGCGTGTGACACGGTGATGGTCCATCTGCTTGACTGTGAACAGGTAGTTTTCCCATTCTACTGTCGCACCAACAGCGATGTCTTCTTCGAGCTGGCTATACAACCAACCACCGATTGTGTCTACATCTTCGGATTCGAGTTCGAACGGAAGATGGTCATTCAGGTCAGCCAACACGAGCATACCGGATACGGAGAGGCCATTGTCCAGCTTCTCAATCTCTGGTCTTTCCTCATCAAACTCGTCTTGGATATCCCCAACGATTTCTTCCAGAATATCCTCCATCGTCACGAGACCGGCTGTTCCGCCGTATTCGTCGATGACAATCGCAAGCTGCGAACGGTTTTTCTGCATCAGGCGCAATACCGTGCTGATTTCCATGGTTTCCGGTACGGTCAGGACAGGGCGGACCAACGAATCCAACTCCACGCTTCCGTCTTGCAAGGCAGAAAGGTAGAAGTCTGTCGCATGGACAAAACCGATGATGTTGTCTTTGTCCTCAGCTGCAACCGGAAAACGCGTGTGGCGCTGCGAGCGGATAATCTCCAGGTTTTCTTCAAAGGTATTCGTCGTATATAAGCAAACCATATCAATGCGCGGGATCATTGTTTCCCGAGCAACGGTTTCGGAGAAGTCAAAAACTTGTTCCACAAGAGCCAATTCGGTTTGGTCGATATGGCCACTTTGGTGACTCTGGTTGACCAGAATACGAATTTCTTCTTCTGTATGCGCCGCTTCATGTTCTGAGATGGCTTCGAGTCCAAGTCGTCTCATGAGAGCGTTGGCTGTTCCGTTCAAGAACCAGATAGCCGGGTAAAGCAATTTATAGAAAAACATCAATGGCGCGGCAACCCACAACGAGGTCATTTCTGCTTTTTGAATGGCCAATGATTTCGGAGCCAACTCACCCAAGACAATGTGGAGGAACGTAATAATCGCAAAGGCTACACCAAAAGAAATCGCGGAGATCGCATACTCAGGCAATCCTGAAGATCCAAGCAAAGGCTCCACAATCATATGGGCAATGGCCGGTTCCCCGACCCAACCCAGTCCCAGCGAGGCGAGAGTAATCCCGACCTGGCAGGCAGATAGGTAGGCGTCTAGCTTATGCGTTACTTTTTGGGCATAGACTGCGCGTCTGTTACCTTCATTCACCATCTGTGTCAGGCGCGTTTGCCGCACCTTCACGAGTGAGAACTCTGCGGCTACGAAAAAGCCGTTGAGAAAAACAAGAAATATAACAAGCAGTAGGTTGAGCACTATCGGGACGGTGTCCAAGTAAAAAGTCATCCTCTCTAGAATTTTATGAAAGTACTATTTTCTATTTTACTCTGATTGGGTGGAACGCACAAAAGCGATATACCACCGTAGGGGGCGTTTCTGCCCTTTTGGTCGGGAAGAGCGACTCTCAGATAACCGTAGCGCACGTTTTTGCGCTCGGAGAAGGCCGCAGATAGGCATCCGTTTCTGTCAAGTGACGCAAAGTGCAAGCGTTTACCTGTGCAGAATTTGTTGGGCGTAGACGAAAAAGGCTGACAGAACGGCAGCTAGACCGAGATAGGCAACTAACACCTTCCACTTCGTAGAGGCAGGTGCATCATAGTACGTAGTGAGCTGGTGCATTTGCTCATCCAGTTCGGCTAATCTCTCTTGCGCTGCACGTTCCCCATCACGAAGCGCATCTGATGGGATCGGTCGGTTCGGATCCGAATCGTAATACAAAACAGGCTCTCGTTCCCACAGTCTGAACAGTTCCCATTTTCTGTTCAGATACACTTTATCGAGTCGCTTGAAGTCACGCTGAAGGCGTTGTTTGTCCTGCAAAAATGGGACATAAAATTTCTTCAAATCTTCCTGATTGATCGCATTTACCTCGGCATTCATTTGCGTGCGAATATCCCATGTCGATTCCAATGCGGGCCATTTTGCTATGCTTTGCTGAAAGTCTGCAATCCTTTCGCGCTCGTATTGCAGGAGCTTTTGTTGATAGCTACCACGTAGGCGGTTGTACCATGTAATCAAGCCGATGATGAAAATGAACACAGTAATCGGTCCTGGGTTGGCGAACAACATAACACCCAGCCCAACTAACCCGATAAACCAAATTTTCGTCGACAATACCGAAACGATGCGGCCGCCATCCAGCGGGGAGATGGGCAGCAGATTAAATAAATTGAGCATGGCACCCAAGTAGATAACCAACCCCCAGAAAGGGTCCTGCGTATACCAATACAGCGGGAGGGCAGGCAAGAAAGCAATCATCCCCGCCAAGGGCCCGCCGTAGGCTAAGTACGCCTCAGTTTTTGCATCACGCGGCATGTCTTTCATGGCGATGAAGGCTCCGGCAAAAGGAATAAAGACAGCAGGTGAAGTCGCGATTCCTTTTCGCTTGGCGGCAATCACATGGCCCATTTCGTGGACGAAGATCAGATAGACGAGGGCCACGGCGAATTTCCATCCGTAAAAAACGGCATACGCCCACAAGGTGATCCCCATGGATATAATGGTGGTCCCGAATTTCGAAAACTTCAGTATGCTAAGTATCCATTTTAAATTGGCAAGTAAGAAAGCACCGATCGCCAAAAGGACTGAACGGCTTTTTTTCATCGTTTTTCCTCCCAGAAGATATAGGCAGATATTCCTTCTTACGAATCAAGCCAAGAGAAGTTTCTGTTCTAGTTGCCATCCAGACGAGGATTGGTGAAGTGAAAGCCGTACTCGCCATAGAGCGGATTGTAGCTCAGATGTCCCCCGTCGAAATACCAGAAATCAGTTGGACGAATGACAAATCGCAACCCTTCTACTTCAAACACAGCATCGTCGGTGAGGGCCTCATCTTTTTCGATCGCATAAAACATACCACCGGTCCCGGGGCCGCTTGTTCGTACATACAATCGAAGCGTATCCCCCGGTACAAAGCCGGCATAACGTTGATAGGCAAGGGAAAACGCTGGCTCTATCGCAAGTGTGATACTCATGGACTAGCTCCTTTCTGCTACTTGTCTTCCATTGTAACACAAGTCAGAGTAGTGTCCCGAAGCTCTAGGTGCAAGCGCAATCCAAAAACACCCGTCCGGTCAGAAGTGCTTCTGCCGAACGGGCTGCATGAAAAAGCTGGTATTAGTCCCTGCCTTTGCTCACGTCGAGGGTAGGATGCATAAAACGCGCTCCATCTTGTACTTCCTGATCTTCAAGAAGCTCACGGTTTTCTATCGAGTTCCAGCCAATGTCATTGGTCGGATGTACCCACTCATCCCCTGACATGATGGAGGGGTCGGTTTCTGTGCTCCAGTTGTGTAAGGGAGATTCCTTGGACTCATACAAGCTGTCACCGATGACGACTCCGAACTCATTAACGAATGGCTTTTGAATTGTACGGGACGAGTTCTTGAAGTCAGGAGCACTGATTTGATGCGGCAGCGTCCCATCGAGGGAAATATCCTTTGTCTTGTCGTTCCTTTGCTTCTCGTTATCCATCAGTGGACCTCCTTTTATCCCATAGCATGCATCAGTCACTGACCCCTTATTCGGTTTCGGAGAGGAGCTAGCGCCCAGCCTAAATGAGACCCAGCCGCATAGGCTAAAAAAGGGGGGAGATCTGATGCTAACGAGTATGATCATTCCCGTCAGAGATGTAGCTCATCAGCTTCTTTATACCTTATTTAGCCTGAACTTGCAGGTTGCCGATTTTGAACAATATGAGGAGATCGTGCTGGATAACGGCTCCCGTTCTAATAACGTCTTGATTCGATTTGAGGGGGATGTGAGATGGGGTGCTCATGTTGGCGGTTGCCCAGCCAGCCTCCCAAGAGAGAGTGGCTGCATTTTTTATTGAGGTCCGCTAATATCATTACGTACTTCGTTTAGATAGTTCTCTGTGTACACCATTTGGGAGCTGCTCAAGTTCTTGGGAGTCTTTCTCATTTTTCTTTTGTTGATCTGGTCATAAATTACACCAAATACGATCAAGCCACCAACAATGGTTAATAAGAACGCCCACATTGGCATAAAAATCCCCCTCACGAGATGTTCGATTTATATATTAGAATCATTTTTCTGTAATATGTTGCACCTTATTTTTCAAATTACTTCGCCCAATTATGTTATATTTGGGTCCTGATAATAGGTTTTATGTAAAACTTCGGTTTTTGGTGGAGTGGCCAATCATCTGAAGGCTCTAATGGGATAGCAGGTTGTAGAGGATACCATTTTATTAAAGGAAGCAGAGAAACGAAATTTGACTGTCTCAGAGGATGAAGCTAGGGAATGTGCTAAAAAGCAACGAGAGGAATTAGACAAAAGCTCAAATGCCGAAGAAATCCAAAAGGCAATTTATGATTTGATTCAAGGTCTGGGAATCTCTGAAGAGGAATATTGGACTGACTATGTCGTTAAAGGATACATGAAGCAAAACACGATCAGCAAGCTCCGTAGTGAGGTTTTAGAAGGCATTGAGGATCAGGCTAAGAGAAACGAAGCTTGGGAAGAATTTGTAAAAACATTAACAAAGTCATATTCAATCGATCTAAAATCGATTGAATAAATGAAAGTGGAAACCCGTCTAGTTTTCCTTATTTGTTTCACGGGTTTCATCCGAGCGTACCTTTCCAGACATTACATCATCGTAAGGGGTATAGTTAGGCGGATTTGGAAGTCTTTTCTCCTTGATTGAACGGAAAACAATTCGGGCAATCAGGGCAACAAAAGTAAATATAATCAGAACTACAATCACTTGTGTCATGGTACAATCCACCACCTATGAGTTTTTAGTCTTCACGACACGCGCCAAGTTTCACTGGGCTTTTTTGCACTCACATGTCGTCCAATTATATTATACTTGGGTCCCGATAATAAACATTATGAAAACAAACACCCGAATCCTCAATTTCGAGCGTTTTTCGCAGATTAGCGTTTTGGGAGCTGGAGAAAATCAAGGCAAAATGTCCTCCAATCGTGGACAAACGGCATTTTTGGGAAAAAAACACGATCTCGCTCTAGCTCCGTTTTTCTTAGCTTTTCGTCTCCCGAGTTTTTGGGATAAGAACCTCAAAAATACCTTAATTCAGCTTTATTATGTTCAAAGGACTTTTTCACGATTTGATAAAGATCATCCTTAGGCTTTTGTCTTAGCACTTCGGAAATTTCTTCGCGTAGCTCTCCAATGAACAGTTTCCGCTTTTCCAAATTGATTTTGTTTCATTCTCATGAGATTACACTCCCCCTAGACTCATCAAACTTTAGAAAGAGTAAAAATCGCCGAGCATAATGGCTGCCCGGCGGTTTTTTTGTTAGCGGTTTTCTTTTAGCCTTTCTTGTGGTTCACTATTAATGGAGCCGTCAGAACGGACAGCCTCGGATTGGGCTTTGGGTCCTCGGATTTCAGCGGTTTTTCCAAAATCTTTTTCTTTGTTGCGAACCATGTGATGTCCTCCTCTTTATGAAAGATGAAGATAGTATGACCCGGATGGGGCCAGAGAATGAGGACAGAATGAGGATAGGGAAAGGGTGGCAATTCAAATGGCGAAAAAACAACGAAAACCACAACATCAAGCAGCGACAACAACTACGATAGACGCGAAAAGCGGATTGAACAGTTTGAAGGATATGCTGAATGCAGATGCACTCGGGGCACTCAAGCAGCTTGAAAAAGACATGAAGACAGAAGGCGAGCGCAAAGAGAAGGAAGCAGCCGAACAAAAGCGACGGGAACAGGAAGAACGCGAGCGCAACAAGAGCTTTGGTGAGCTTTTGGACGATTACGAGAAAAAAGGCGGAGGTAAGTACAGCTAATGCGAGATGGACGGCAAACGGACCGACCGGATACTTCCAAAAACGGTTTGATGAAAAAGCGGCAACAAGATATCAAGGACGAGTCCATCAAGGAACGGGGCCGGATGGTCCTCGGCCGATTGGGCAAAAAGGACCCGAAGAAGTGATTTTTTCCCTCTCATCCCCATATAGCTAGGAGTGAGGGGAGGGAGGTCATGGGGACAATCCTGCTCCTGTTTAGCCTCTTATGCGTGGCGGTGGGTACCTGGAAGTTAATTGGGATCTACAAGGCAGAAAAGGCTGACAGCAAGCCGCTCTGGTGGACAGTCGCGAGCGTGGGGATTGCGCTTTTTTTTCTTTTGAAGCTGGTAACAGATACGTTGCCAACATAAACAAGCACCTGTAGCCAGAGAGCTTACAGGTGCTTGTTTTTTCTTCAAGGAAAGAAAAAATGGCTAGCCATTTTTCATTATTCGTAACGCAGTGCTTCGATTGGATCGAGCTTGGCTGCCTTGTTGGCCGGATAGAGGCCAAAGAAAATACCGATGGCACTGGAGAAGCCGAATGCGATAAACACGCTGTTCCAGGACATAAGCGGAGGCAACTGTGCAAAATAGGCGATGATCGAAGCGATACCTAGGCCGAACAACACCCCGATCAATCCACCGATCAAGCAGACGATGACCGATTCAATCAAAAACTGAATCAAAATATCTCGTCGGCGTGCCCCTAATGCTTTGCGAATCCCGATTTCGCGAGTACGCTCTGTCACGGATACGAGCATGATATTCATAACGCCGACTCCGCCAACCACGAGGGAGATACCTGCGATGATACTGAAGATCAGCGTCAAGGTACCCGTCATTTGATTAAACTGATCCATTGATTCTTGCATGCTGCGAACGCTGTAATGGTTTTCCTTTTGATGCTTGCGGCTCAAGTACTGTTTGACCTGCTGCATGGCTGGTTCGACAGAGGCTTTGTCGATCGCTTTTCCCATGATCATTTGGACAGAAGGCTCTTCCTGCAGGCTCATTTCGTAACGGATGGGAATAATCGCTCCATAGCTCGTTGCCATATCGAACTTGAACTTCTCTTCCGTGTACGTCCCGATTACGACGAGAGATTGATTCCCCCAGCGAACACGCTGACCAATCGGGCTCATTTGACCGAACAGCTTTTGAGCAAGAGCTTCTTCCAGGACGATGACAGCACGTTGTTCTTTGTCATCGATTTCGTTGAAAAGTCGCCCTTTTGCCACCTTCAATGTTGATTGCATCGAAAAATAATCAGCAGTGGAAGCAGTGAGGTTGACGCGCTCTTCTTTTTTCGGACCCTTCAAATCAATCGTACTGGAGTTGGAAGGCACGATGTATTCGATGGCAGGACTAATCCTGCCGAGCACCTCGGTATCTTCCACGGTCATATCTTCTGAGGCTATCTCTTCTTTTGTCTCCCAATTAATGAAGACGTTAAACGTGTTTTGCCCGAACTTTTCCATCTCTTCGTTGATGGCTCTCTGTCCACCTTCACCGAGTGCCGTGACGACAATGACGGAGGTAATCCCGATGATGATCCCGAGCATGGTCAAGATCGAGCGCATTTTATTCGCCCAGATACCCTCCACGGCGGTGTTAAAGCTTTCCATAAAATTCATGTGACAATCACCTCGTCAGACGGCTTGGAGAATATTCGCTCCGTAACCTTTTCATCGCGAATGATAACGCCATCCTTGAAAGTCACAATTCGCTCAGCGTGCTGGGCGATATCCAATTCGTGGGTAACGAGAATGATCGTAACGCCCTGCGCATGCAGTTCCTGAAACATGGCCATGATTTCTACTCCAGAGCGGCTGTCCAGATTTCCCGTCGGTTCGTCTGCCAACAGGATGGCAGGCTTATTGACCAGTGCTCTAGCAATCGCTACGCGCTGTTTTTGACCACCGGATAGCTGGGTTGGTTTATGGTCCATGCGCTCAGCCAATCCCACTCGTTTGAGTGCTTCTGTTGCCCGTTTGCGCCGTTCTGAGCGGCTGACATTCGCGTACATCATCGGCAGCTCTACATTGTGCAAGGAGGAAGAGCGGGCGAGTAGATTAAACGATTGGAACACAAAGCCGATCTTTTGGTTGCGAACAACGGCGAGCTCCGTATCCTTCAAGCTGCTAACCTCAATGCCATCTAGCATGTACGAACCCGAATCTGGACGATCCAGACAGCCGAGCATGTTCATAAACGTCGATTTCCCTGAGCCTGATGGCCCCATGATGGCAACGAATTCGCCTTGTTCCACCAGCAGGGAGACACCTTTTAAGATGGGCAGTACGGTATCACCCGTCTTGTATGCTTTCGTCAAGCCTTCTACATGAAGCATCGTCGGCTGACCTCCTTCTTTACGTGTTACATACCCATTGGTGCGCCGCCGCCACTCATCGGCATGATAGGTGCTCCTTCAGTCAGGGATTCGACAGGGCCTAAAATCACTTGTTCATCACCGTTAAGTCCAGACTTGACGTGAGTGAACAACTCATTTTCCATACCGGTTTCGACCTTCTGCTTTTTCGCAACACCATTAGCAGATACCCAGACAAAGGTACTGCCGTCAGCATCTTGCTGTATAGCTTCGATTGGCACTTGCATGGCATTATCGATTTTTTCGACGGAGATGTTGATGTCCACATGGAAGCCAGGCTTCAAAGCAGATAGGTCGCCAGATGGCTTGAGGGTGACTTTGACGCGTGTTTTTTCACCTTGCCCCGACTTGGTGGCAGTAGTGGTCGCGGTTGGAGAGATGCGAGCTACTTCCGCATTCAGCTTTTTCTTTCCGAGTGTTACGCCTTCAATCGTGGCAGACTGTCCGATTTTGAGCTTGTTGACATCAGATTCGTTAATATCTGCTTCAATCAACAGATTGTTCAGATTGGCTAGGGTCAAGATTTCTGTCCCCTTGTTGACGTATTGACCGTTATCAGCTGCAACGCCAATGACGGTTCCATCCATAGGTGCGACGACAACGCTCTGGACACGTTCTTTATTCAGCTGGGCTTTATCTACATTCAGCTTGTTGATTTGGGCTTGCTGAGCGGCAATGTCTTCCTTGCGTGGCCCCTTTTGCTTGAGAGCGAGCTGTTGCTTGGCGACATTCAGCGTAGATAGAGTGCTATCCATTTGTGATTTCAACTTGTCCAGCTCTTGCTGGGTAGAAGCGCCAGAAGTGAATAATTGATTCATCCGATCATATTCTCGCTTTGCCGCGTCGTATTCACGCTGGGCTTGGGAGACGCGTTCTTGGTCTTGTGCGACTTCTTCCGGCTCGTTGCCGATTTGAGCCTTGGCGAGGTTGGCTTTGGCCAATTCCATTTGCGCTTCCAGCTCGAGGATTCGGCTATCCACATCGGACGTGTCGATTTTCGCGATCACTTGTCCCTTTTTCACCTTGTCGCCTTCTTTGACGACAAACTCACGTAAGGTTCCAGTGACGTTGGCGTACTGTTTGAGCTTGTCTTCTACGGTGACGAGCCCTGATGTCAAAACCTTGCTTTCCAAAGCTGATTTCGTTGGTGCGCCGATGTTGACAGGCATTCCCATAGCTTGTTGCGATCCCATCATGGAAAACGCAACGCCCCCGATGCCCAGGAGGACTACGACGGAACCGATGATCCACCATCGTTTTTTCATGTTCATTCTCCTTGCTTTGGTAAGAACCATATTATTTCATTGCTCGAAAGGTTTTTACGGTAGTACTGGAAAAAGGTAACATGAAATGACGAATGTTCACATTTTGGACATAATTAAACGCATTTTGATACGTTTTGTCGGAAGGTTCTTTGCTGCCAATTGCCGTGATATCATAGATAAAGATGAGATGACGTTCCTCGGAGGGGAGCTATGAACAAAACGATTCGCTTTGATTACGCCAACGCTCGAGCCTTTGTCAAACAGCATGAGTGGGAGCAGCTTTCTCCAGCGATCGAAATTGCGCATCAAATGCTTCATTCAAGGACTGGACCAGGCAAGGATTATCTTGGTTGGGTCGATTGGCCGGAACAATACGACCGGGACGAGTATGAACGAATTCGCCAAGCGTCAGCCCGGATTCAATCGGATTCGGATGTGCTTTTGGTAATTGGCATCGGAGGCTCGTATCTGGGGGCAAAAGCGGTGCTTGACATTTTGGGCCATAGCTTCTACAATTTGCTGCCGAAGTCCAAGCGACATTCTCCAGAGATTTATTTTGTGGGAAACAATATTAGTCCGATTTATATCTCTCATCTGATGGACGTATTAGAAGGAAAAAATGTGTCCATCAACGTCATCTCAAAATCGGGCACGACGACAGAGCCAGCTATCGCGTTTCGGCTTTTTCGGGAATGGCTGGAAAAGAAATACGGACGTGAAGAGGCCAAAAAACGAATTTACATTACGACCGATAAACAGCGGGGAGCCCTAAAAAAGCTGGCGGATGACGAGGGCTATGAGTGCTTTGTCATTCCAGATGATATCGGTGGGAGATATTCAGTCCTGACCGCGGTTGGATTGTTGCCGATCGCTGCAAGCGGGGCGAACATGGATGCTCTCATGCAAGGGGCAAAGGATGCACGCGAACGCTACATGGTCATGGATTTGCGCGATAATCCGTGCTATCAGTATGCGGCTATTCGCAATGCACTCTATCGAAAAGGCAAGACAGTGGAGCTGTTGGTCAGCTATGAACCGCAATTTCGCTACTTTGCTGAGTGGTGGAAGCAGCTCTTCGGGGAATCAGAGGGCAAGGATGGCAAAGGGATTTTTCCGGCTTCTGCCGAGTTCTCAACGGACTTGCATTCGTTGGGTCAATATATACAGGACGGCATGAGGCATTTGTTTGAGACGGTTGTGTCCGTGACGAAGCCCGCTGTGGATTTGACCGTCCAGGAGGACCCTGCTGACGTCGATGGATTAAATTTTTTGACTGGCAAACGAATGGGGTATGTCAATAAAAAAGCTTTCGAGGGAACGGTGTTGGCCCATGTGGACGGCGGCGTACCGAATCTGCTTGTGGAAATACCGGAGGCAACAGCTTACTATCTCGGCGGACTGATTTACTTTTTTGAAAAGGCATGCGGAATCAGCGGCTATTTGCTAGGCGTCAATCCGTTTGATCAGCCAGGGGTGGAGGCGTACAAGGCCAATATGTTTGCCTTGCTGGGCAAGCCGGGCTACGAGCGGCAGAAAGCGGAACTGGAGGCTAGATTGCGCGAGAATAAGACGTATTTGACCGTCGAGGAGACAGCTGCCTATTTGGAGCTTCCCGAGACGTTTATTATGGAAAAAATCAAGCAGGGGCGCATCCGTGCTGTCCATGATGGCAATGAGTACATCATCAACAAAGAGCAATTCAATCATCATCTGGAGGAAATTCGCAAGCTCCGGGAGTTCGAGGATGCCGCGCGTCATGACCCGATTCCGGAGAGCTACGATGTGAAGGATGAGGATTAAACAGCGGACGTGCTTGTCAGATGGTTGCAAACAGGACTATACTTACAAAAGAATATCATAATGAACAAGCAACTTGGGGAGTCCTTCATGCGGGGCTGAGAGGATGGAAGCGCTCGACCATCGACCCATTGCACCTGATCCGGATCATGCCGGCGCAGGGATACGGTTGCCGGCAGACAGCGCTTTTTCGCTTGATTGTTATCTATGCGTATGTAGCCCACCTTTTCCTGCTCGGGAACTGGTGGGCTTTTTGTTATGAAGAAGTGGGCATGTGGCTGTAGTGGAGAGAAGAATATTTCCAGTCTAGGCTCCAGGCTCCGTCCTGCTGAG
>NZ_AKIX01000062.1:0-92769 GCF_000282075.1 Brevibacillus sp. BC25 | reverse complement strand
GTAGGAGTTCCTGTGCCCGGATCGGTAGGAGTTCCTGTGCCCGGATCAGTAGGAGTTCCTGTGCCCGGATCAGTAGGAGTTCCTGTGCCTGGATCGGTAGGGTTGCTCGTGCCCGGATCGGTAGGAGTTCCTGTGCCCGGATCAGTAGGGTTGCCCGTGCCCGGCTCCCCACTATTGCCAACGACAACCTCACCTTGTGTTTGCGCATACGAGGTTGTCGTGAAACTGAAAAAGTTTTGGATGATGAGCAAAAGTGCCACCACAACGATCCAAGATTTCCTTTGCATATGCTCCTCCTGTACTAAATAAAAACTAGCCTCATTCTGTCTTTCAGTAGGAAGTGTTAGGGCTGAGATGAAGTCGTTTGTTTCCATTCAGCTTGAACGATCAGTCTGTCCTTCGGATCTTTTGCTCCAACAGGGGTGCATGTGACCAAGGTGATCAATGGCTTCTTTTGATCCTCTAGAACTTCTACTTGTGTACGATCTACGACAAAGGCTTTCACGACAACGAATTGGTAGGTCGCCGTTTTCGTCTTGATCTCAATCTCATCGTTAGTTGCTAGTTCGTCCAAGCGATTGAATTGCTTGCCGTGAGTAATCCCGCGATGGCCTGCCAGTCCAACATTGTTCACACCGAATTTCTTGTCTGGCTCGATCAGGCCAACCCCTTTACTCAAGGCATGCTTGTCCGCGCCTTCAAAAATCATCATTTCCAGATCAATTTTGGGAATCCGAATCACGCCTCTGGCACCTTCCAACATAGCGAGCGGCTCTTCTATCTGAGGAGTTGGTGGGTCCTCGGATGCAGCCGTTTCTATTTGCTCGCTGACGTCGCTCAGTTGTTCGAACGCTTCGATGAGCTGTTCTTGCTTTTGTGCAGATACCGCCGTTTCCCATTGAGGATAGAAAAGGAGGAACAAGCCTGCCAGGATAAACCCAGCACTTAACAGCACTCGCACATTCTTCAACTCCCTTTTCGCACCGTTAACTCAATTCATCTTTCCCCCTTTGTCCTAATTTTTAGTTACAATAAACTTTTTCATCAAGAGCATTCGTTCCAATTGTGAAAAAATGCCTAGAGATATCATAATCTTTCGACCTAAACAATTTCTGAACATGAAAAAAGCCAGAGGAGAAAGAATCTCCTGACTGGCTTTTTCGGTCCTTATTTTATGGTTAATAGGCAACGCTTTTCGAAACAAATCCAACTAAGACGTTCCCGTTTGCATCGATGGTGGAGCTGTAATACCAATCTCCACGTTCACCGACTACTTGAACAAGTGCATCTCTGACAGCGTAGCCCCTGCCTGGACCTTCTGGCGAAGGGGTCGAGAAGAAATAGCCTTTCTCTCCTTGAATTTTGACAGTCTTAGGAGTGATCGGTGTATACGAAGTGACCACTGTTTTAGAAACGTAACCTTGATCCATGGAGATAAATTCCTGCTGTGTACCTGATGCTTTGATTTCAAAACCATACCATAGGGTTGCAGTAACGACAGAGTCAAGGGATGGAGCAGAATAAACGTTAGCATTGTCAACGGCTACAATTGTTTTCGAAGGTAGTATTTTAGGTTGTGTACGGGGGGCCGATGGTTTTGGAGGAGCCGATTTTTTCACTTGGCTGTTAGAAGAACCACCGCCACCGTTGTGATAGTGATATTCACCATACTGTAATCCCCATTTTTCGCAGTTTGTTCTACAGGTGTGTCCACCATTTGCATCTGTTCTGCCTGGATGCGCTTCAATCATTTGAACAGGTAAGAAAGCAAAGCAAAGAATGAGTGCGAGTACAGAAATAATCTTTTTCATAGATAACCTCCTAAGGATTCGCTTTCGCCCGTAACAGATTCAACCCCATCCCGATAAAAACGATCCCCGTCAGCTTGTTGAGAATGACAGAGAACTTCTGATTATTGCGCAATTTTTGCGTAGCGAAGGAAGCAAACAGGGCGAGGAGACTACACCAGATGCCACCTGTAACGGTAAAAGTAAGGCCAAGAATAAGGAAAGGGAGAGGTCCTGCTTCCGTCGCGCTAACGAATTGCGGGAGGAAGGCGATGAAAAAAAGGGCGACCTTTGGATTCGTGACACTTGTCAGGATCGCTTGCAGATAGACCTTTTCACCCTTCAGCTTCTTGGAATCGGCTGTATCAAAAGCTGGTGATTCCTTCGTCATCAGCATGCGAATGCCCAAATAGACGAGATAGGCGACCCCCAATATTTTGACGATGCTAAAGAGCACGATGGATTGCGCTAAAAGGAGCGACAAGCCGAAGGCAGCCAAGAGTGTGTGAATGAGTGAGCCTGTCAAAATGCCGAGAACCGATAGAATACCTGCCTGTTTTCCTTGCGAAATGCTGCGGGTGATGATGTACATCGTGTCTGAGCCGGGTATCAGGTTCAACATGATTGCGGTCATCAGAAATGCTTCATAATGAACGATTCCAAACATCGCTTCTCACTCCTTGCCTATCTATAAAATAAAAATAGATTATAGAATAATCTGACACCTGACGCAATGTAAAAAAATGAGAAAAAGCTCCTGGCGCAGATCAAAAAAGGAGCGTCATGATCGCGAGGGGAGCTCAATTTTCAGCAGACTGATTACGGCGTTGAATCGGTAGCGCGTATCCAGCCTTCTTTTCCATCAAACACAATCTGGTACCAGCCATTCAGATCCGCGATGACTTGGAAGGAACCATCTGCTACTACTTGACCGATCTTCTCATATTCTTCACCGGGACCTGCAAAAACATCGATTTTTTGAGTGGCAGGGGGAGTTTGATTCGTCGCTTCTGTCGACTCGTCGGCAGGGGAAGTCGTTTCTCCTGACTCAGTTCCCTCGGTGGTTTCTTCGGAACTCTCCTCCAGGTCAGCCAGCTTTTCAATGTAAGCCAAGCCATTGTCTTCGAGCTTGAACAAAGCGATTTCGTTTTCCCCTTTGCCTACCGGATTTTTCATGATCACATGCTCGGAGTCTTCTACACTGAGTTCATCCGCCTCGACCGAAAAGCGCTTTTCAAGAGTCTCTTTTGTCAAATTCGGAGACAGTGCCGCGTAGGCGTTAGCACGTTCCTTGCCGGAAGCACTCACAATAATCACAGGCTTATCTTTACTCCCGAGAGTATCGTCGATCTTCGCCTTAGCCGATTTCATGTCCACATCCAGCGACTGATCCAGATAGAGGAGCGAGTCATTTGGCATTTTCGCTGCGAAGTAAAGACGTTGATCTGCCTCAGAGAGTCCAAATGCGTAAAGCTGTGCTCCCCAGCGATCTGTGCCGGAGAGCATATCGGTGAACGTTCTGTCTGGATATCTCAATTGCAATAAACGTGCAGGATCGTATTCCAACCAGAGCTTTTCCAGATCGGACAGGAGTGTAGCCGTATCCTGGAGCGGATTCAACTGTTCGTACAATTCACGCGCTTTAGTGAACTCGAACGACTTGATGTATTGTTTTGCCTGCTTGAGCTTGCCTTCCAGATAGCGGGTGATCGAATCGAGGACAGGTGAATCACTGGACAGCACATCCTCGATTTTTCGATAGGCGGCTGCCATGCCAACGAAGGCACTCAAATCCTTCGAACGAATAACTTCCTTGATTTCAGCTAGCGCATACTTTTCCAACTGACCCACTAACCAATCTGTCTCGACACCCAGTTTTTCGTAATGGCGTATGCTTGCAGCCGTTTTGGTGATGACTTCTTCAAAAGGAGCCGAAGCAATCAGCGCCCGCAGCTTTGTCTTTTCATAGTTCTGGAACAAGGCCGTGAGCTCAGCCTGCTTCTTCTTTTTGCCGCCGTAGTATTCATCTGGAATGGCAAGGAGTGTTTCAATGAAAGATTCGTCCTGATAGTTTTCCTTTTTGAGATTCGATTGTGCCTGCGCCTTGGCTGTTTGCAAGGCATTCAAGTAATAATCGGAAAAGCTCTTATCCATACCCAAATGAGCGGACAATTGCTGGAAAAACATCGCCGGTACGTCCTTTTGGTTCTGGTATTTCTGTTTGACTGCTTGGTATTGTTCATAGACTGCACCGACTTCTGCGACCTTCTTCACCGAGATGGCAGAACGTGAATACTGGTGAAGCCCTTCCAGCTCAGTGCGGATAGATATCAGTTGGAACATGATGGAATTCCATTCGTCATCCCCGTAGGACAGAACAGCCATATCATGCGCACGAGAAAAGGTTTCCTCGGCTTGCAGCAAGTTCTTTTGCTCATAAAACGCCTTTGCCTGTTTATACAATGTAATCTGCTTGTACCCGAATCCGAGCTTGAACAGAACGGCGATCAGACCCAAGGCAAAGAGTCCGAGAAAAATATTACGTACCCAGAGGGACCTATAATAGGGAGAGATAGGCAACATAAAAGGCTCCTCCTTCACAGTAAGCCTTTGAAATCCGGGTCAAACGCGTAATGCGTATCCACCCTGTTTTTGGTAGAATGATATAGTTGTTCCCAAGCTTCATCCTTATGGGTTTGTACCATTTTTGCCAGTCGCAGAAGGCGCTCGCGAGGCAAAAAATCGATAAATTCGATAATCAGATCCTGATACTCGTCCACATAAGACTTCATGCGGAGCGCTGCACCTGCCACTTGACCGATGAGCTGATCCCCGTTTTCCAGCAACAATATTTGATTTTTATAACGTCTAACATAAGTAAGCACGGATTTTTTGACGAGAGAAGGCTGGACCTTGATGACTTCGCGCACATATTCCATGAAGTCCTTGTCGTACATAGATGGAATGAGCGTTTCGAGCTCCAGCTCCATGTCTTTGCGCAGGACGTAATGATTGAGGAACATGATCTTGCGTATCTTGATCGTATCGGAATCCACGAAATGCCCGATCTCTCTCGTTTTTTCATAAGCTTCCTTTAGATGTCCTTCTTTGACGTCGTTGCCCACTTCCTCCAAATGACGGAGGAGTGACTTCTTGATCGTCTCCATTTCCCTCGTTAAAAAGTGTTGAAATTGTACGTCTCTTTCATAGGTGCCGTATTTTTTCTGTATCACGAAAAACAGGACGAACAACACACAGCCAATACCTCCTGCGAGAGCTAATTGCAAAAGGGTCTCCGCAGAAAGGACAGCAAGACAGACAAACAAGCCCAAGAGCAAAAAGCGCGTCTGGACATAGCGGCGCGTCACCGCGTGGGAAACCTGGCGGATCGGTGTGTAAGCTCTCCCGCAAGTCTCACAATGCGTCTCCCATAGGACATGGTACGTATGGCATCGCGTGCACGCTTGAATTCTTTCATACGTATGAGTGGTTTTACGGGTTTTGCGAAATTGTACGCCGATTCGTTTTCTCATGGTGAATCCCTCTTCTCATTCAGTAAGGCATGAAGATGCTGATCGATTTCGGCGTTGGAGAGATTGCGCCGTTTCAGTCGCAGCAGCTTGAGGAATCGGACCGCTAGCAGCAAAAAAGCCGCAAACAACAGAAAGTAAGTTAACATAAAATTTCTCCTAACGAAGTTGTCGAAATCTGTAACAAAGAATCATGTCGTATCGTATTACGAGTAAGGGGCAATCATTCTAGTACTTTTTTATCATCTGTCTTCTACTTCTTGAATCTAGTGGTAATAGTGTCATAGTCTTACTTCCTTTGCAACACTTCACAAATTCTTTGTAACGCATAAGAAAAGGAGCTCTCATGAAAATAATACGATTCCGAATGTTATGTCGATACGTAGCATGTCTTGCCCTGCTCTTGGTCAGTGTCCTCTCCGTCACTCACTCAGGCTTTGCGCAAACGAGCGGAAACAATATGGACGCTGTCCTGGTCGTGGACGTCAGCAACTCTATGACCCAGAGCGATAAGAACAAAGTCAGCAACGAAGCGATGAAAATGTTCGTCGACATGACGTCGATTCAAGCGAACAAAATCGGTGTCGTCGCCTATACAGACAAGATCGAGCGGGAAAAGGCACTGCTTGAGATTAATTCCGAAGAAGACAAGAACGATATCAAAGCCTTCATCGACAGTTTGCAAAAAGGAGCCTACACCGATATCGCTGTCGGGGTAACGGAAGCAGTAAAAATCCTTGATGCAGGACGCAATCCAAACAATGCGCCGATTATCGTGTTGTTGGCAGACGGAAACAACTATTTGAACAAAGCATCAAGCCGTACCCAAACACAGTCTGATCAAGAGCTGCAGCAAGCAGTAAAAGAGGCCAAAGACAAAGGCTATCCGATTTACACGATTGGCTTGAATGCAGACGGTCAGCTTAACCGCACGACACTACAGCAGATTGCTGCGGAGACAAATGGTAAATTTTTCGAAACGAGCACAGCGGACAAGCTCCCGCAAATTTTGAGCGAAATCTTTGCGAATCACCTGAAGCTGAAGGTTGTCCCGGTTAAAAGCTTCGTCGCAAACGGTCAGGCTCAGGAGATTCCGATCCCAATCCCGAATGGCAGCGTCATGGAAGCCAACATCTCGATCATGTCGCAAAAAGCAGTGGAAGTGAAGCTGTATGACCCAGCGGACAAGGAAGTACAAATCCCTTCCAACCAGGTCAGACTGTCGAAGTCCAATGCGTACACGATGATCAAGCTGGTCAAGCCACAGCAGGGTGATTGGAAGCTACAGGTAAAAGGTGCCCCGAAGGAAAAAATCGATATTAACCTCATCTTCAACTACGATCTGCAATTGGAGATGGAGCCAGTCACAGCCAAGAGCTTCCAGGCTGGCGATGTCGTACCGATCAAGGCTGCACTTGTTTCAAACGGACAGAAGGTAGCTAGTCCTGATCTGTACAAGCAGATGAAGGCGACACTGATCGTCAATGACAAGACGGACAATAAGACGAATGAAGTCGTCCTGAACAATACGGGCAGCGGGTTCGAAGGCAGCTTCACAATCCCGGCTGACCATACGTACGAGATAAAAATCAAGGCAGAAGACACTAGCTTTTACCGGGAGACAAAGCCACTGCTTGTAGATGCTTCCCAAACGGCAGGTTCTGGAGCGAGCAAGCCGAACACAACTACTGATCCTGCGGCAGAATCGAAACCATTTCCATGGATGACCGTAGTAGGAGGTACCGTGGTTCTCATCCTGTTGATCGGTGCAGGCTTGTACACACTGTCGATCTATCGCAAGGCGAACAAGGGCTTCGCGGGCCAAATCGCCATCGAGATCGTGGATGAGGATACAGGGGAAAAGTCCAATCCGCAGTACAAGAAACTAAACGCGTTCAAAGGAAAAGTGAAGCTGCACCAACTCTTGCAACTCGCCCCTGAGTTTGCGGAGACAGAGAAAGTCATCTTTTTACCAGGGAAAAACGATACACTGATCATCGAAAACCGTTCGAACTGCCGAATCGAAAAGGCCGGACGTGTACTCGATGCAAACAAAGGCAAAGAGCTGAAGAAAAACGATCGCATCAAAATTTCGTTAACGAATGTGAACAAGTCCTTATATGTAGATTACATCGTCTAGGAGTGAGTCAATTATGAAAGCAGTTGTGAGAGAACACATTCAACAATTGGACGTATCCCTCGGCGGAGGAATCGTCAGTGACAAGATTCGCGTAGATACAATCGATAACCCGATGCTCGTCATCGGTCTTGGCGGTACAGGAATTGATGCGCTTTTGCGCCTGAAATACCAAGTGAACAGACGCTTCAAGCTGCCGGTAGACCAGCTTTCCAAGAAGCGCAAGGAAAAGCCGGACAATATTGAATTCATCGCGTTTGAAACGAATGAGCATGACCGTAACAAAAAGTATAAGGGCATCGGACTCGATCCAGTGACGGAGTTCGTACTCTTGTCCAATCCTGAGATCGGCGGTGTGTTGCAGAATCGCAGCATTCTCGAGCCGTACATCACGGACTGGCTTTCACCAGAGCTGACAATTACGGACGGAATCAGCGGAGCGTCAGGTGTACGCCAGGCGGGTCGCCTACTTCTCTTTACGAAAATTACGCAAGTCGTCCAAACAATTGAGAAAAAGGTCAAGATGCTGTGCGAAGGCACGAACAAAAAGCTGACCGTATTCCTCTTGAGCGGTTTGTCCGGGGGAACGGGGAGTGGTTGCTTCCTCGACATCGCCTATATCGTACGAGGCATTTTAGAGCGTGACTTTGGCAGTGCGGGGGTAGACAAGGTGAATACGCTGGGCTACCTGTTCACGCCTGACGTCAACCTGTCGAACAAGAGCCTCAGCTCGCACACACGCGACTACATCATGAAAAACGGCTACGCGGCATTAAAAGAGCTCGACTACTGGATGAATGCAGACGAGCGCAATGAGCGTTTCCGCCAGCAATACGGCAACGTGCTCACCGTCCAATCGCCAATGCCGCCATTCAACCTGTGTCATTTGATTTCTGCGACCAATCTCGAAGGCAAAGCATTGGAAAATGCCTACGATTACTGCATGAACGTAACCGCGGAGAACATTACGAACTTCATGGCGAGCGAAGAAAAGCGCTCGGGTGAAGAGTTTGCGATCCACGACTATATCAGCAACATCCGTACGAACATTAACCAGATGCCAAAAGCGTACGCAGCCAACTACCAATACAACGTCATCGGTGCTTCCTCTGCTGTCTTGCCGATCGAAGAGATGACAACCTACTTGGCATATCGCTTGTTTAAAAAGATGGAAAAAATGTTCACGGTAGCACCAACCCAAGAAGATGCGGAGAAATTCGCCCGTAAGCTCGGAATCGACATCGACTCGATTTCCCGCAAGTTCGAGGAGCGCGTTCCTGAACCGTTGCCAGGCTATGAAAACAGCGAGCGTTTAAACTACAGCAACGTGATCACTCAGCAAGTCGTGAGCATCGACCACGAACTGGAGCAAGGCTATATCGCTAAAGCGCGCGAAGCGTACATTAAGTCCAAAAAGCAGATGCCAGGCGACATGATCTCTGTTTTTGGCGAAATGATCACGCGAGTATTCCTGCACCCGCAGCAAGGACCATTTTATGCGTCCCGTCTGATTCATTCGGACAAAGGCTATTGCCTGATGAAAATGATCCTCTCCTACATTGAGAGCCTCAAGGCGAATTTGGAGAGCTACCCGCGTGAGATCGAGGGCGCGAGAGAGAATGCGAATGAAAAGCTGGGCGATGCCCGCAGTGCTTTCATCTCCAAGGAGAAGAAGAAAAACAGCTACATCGAAGCGAAGATCAACGAATACCAGCTCCTGGCTGATCAGGAAAAGCTGGAGCAAATGATCGAATTCTACGAAGAGCTGCACCGTTTGTTGAATGCAGAAAACAACCGCATCTATAACGTATTTACTGAGATTTTGAACGCACTCAACCAAATTTTCGAGCAAAACGGCGACATTCTGATCAACGGCGGTGAAGAGAGCGACCGCACTGGCAACAAAACGTATTACTGGAACATCGTCAGTGTGCCGGATATCTCCAAAGTAGTTAGCAACATCCTGGAGCAAAAAGAGGCGGATGACCTGATCCGCGATTTCACCAGCGAGCTGCTGCGACACTCCGATCAGT
The DNA here is from genome assembly GCF_000282075.1 of Brevibacillus sp. BC25. Lineage (NCBI taxonomy): Bacteria > Bacillati > Bacillota > Bacilli > Caryophanales > Paenibacillaceae > Brevibacillus > Brevibacillus sp. BC25. The sequence continues at coordinate 83,282 of NZ_AKIX01000062.1, read as the reverse complement.
GGGTCAAAGAGCAGGAGCTGGATATCGTCAGCTCGATTTCCGAATTCCTCTCGGAGAAGTTCGGTGAGGTGATCACCAAGTCGATGGAAGAATTCCTCGTGATCAAATACGGTCAGGACGAGACACTCGATCGCATCGTAGAGCGCAAGATTGCGAGCAAGCTGGATGAAGAGGCGATTCCGGTCTTCCATCTGAGCAATAATCTCGGCAATATGCACTTCCCTTCTTGGGGCTTTGTATCCGTGCCTCTGAAAGCACCATCGATCTTGAAGGGGATTAAAAACTATCAAAATACAGCGATTAGCGGTTCACGCTTTACCGTCAAAGAAAGCGAAGTCAAAAACCGCATCTTCTGGCTGAATACGAAAAACGGTGTCCCACTGTTCGCTTACACACCGTTGAAGGTCTACGAGGAAAGCTACGAACGTACAATTCTGGACAGAGAGGGTATCGGACGTCACCTCGTTCAAACCGAAAAGAACAACTGGGCGTACCTCCCATCCCCTATTCCGGAAAAATCGTGGGGAGATACGTATCAAAACGGGCGGATCAAAGCGTACAACGCCAAAGTACGCGAATTGTTTGACCGTGCGGTACGTTACGGAGCCATCCGCGAGAAGGGCAGCGACAGCAAGACCAGCAACCGCTATGAATCCATCGTGACGAAGTCGTTCTCGCTGGCTACTTTCTTGGCTAAGCACCAAGCGCAAGGAGACGCGACCCAGCTAAGCCCTGGCGAGATCAAGCGTGCATTGGTTGAGCTCAAAGGTTTCATAAGAGATGGTCTGGAGCAAGAATTTACGCGCGATGTGTTCGGCAGTATCAATGAAGAGATGGCAAAAGAAAACCTGATTCGTTTTCCAGAGCAGATTCGCTTGATCGAACAAGAAGTGCGTAAATACGAAGAAATCGAGGCCAAAATCCAGGAGCTGGAGCAGATCGTAGGTGCCATCAAGGACGAAGAAGAGCTGGTGACCCGATTCATCGAAGCACTTTACACAGGGACGATTTGCAAGCGCGGTGCGCTCTACGTCTACGACAAGGATGAGGAAGAAGATGCGTGGGAGCCATTCATCAACCTGATGAAGGTCAACAAGCACGTCGAATTCGCCATCTATGAAAAATACCGAGCATTGGATCACAAGAGCATGGCAACCATCCAGCGCAAGGCTGCAAAACGCAGTGACGCGATGACTTCAGCAGAGGATACGCAGCAATTGCTGGCAAAACTCGAAGAAATCGCAACTGCTTTCCAAGAAACGAAAAACGATCTGGAATACGACCGCGACGAATACGTAAACGGTGAAGAGCTGTTCCAGTTCTACAAAAAGGTTTGGTCAAAAGTAAACGATATGCGCAAGACGCTGCAATAAACAATCACGATCGTTTAATAACCGAAGGAGGACGCATGAGGGATTTGATTGGAGAGTTCGCGACCCAATACGTTACGGAATTGGAAAGACAACTGGATAGCGGAAACGGACAGCGAAGCATTCAAAACCCCGTGCTCTTCCTTTTTCTCGGGGATAAGAGCGTAGAGGCACTGCAAGCTGTTCGTGCCCACAATGAGCTCAATTGGCAAAATGGTCACGGTGTTCTTTATGTCCATGCGTATCAGGACAAAACGTGGGAGCATCCGCAAGTAATCGGCTGCCGCTTGCCGCAGGCAGATGCCGACAAGAAAAAGATGCGTACCTCGATCCACGAGCGTTTTTTACTTGATGAAGCTGTCACCATGGAATTGAACAAGGTGATGAAGCTGGCAAGCGTACGGGTAGCGGAAATGGGCAAGTTGTTCACTGCTTTTCAACAAGTCAATATTGCCGTTGTGGCAAGGGCGGATGACCCTGCCACGATCCTTTTACCAGAGCTGACGCTACTTCTCAAGGGCTACCTCAACGAGCTGTTTAAAAACGTATCAGTCGACCTGTACGTCCTACTACAGGAAAAGAACAACGGGGAAGCATTCGGGTTCTCGACAGCACTCTCGGTCAGCTTTTTGGAAGAGGTCAATCGCTATCAGCGGAACGACTACAGCTATCGAGCGAATCTCTTGGTAACGGAGGATCTCGTGAAGCTGCCTGTGGAACATGTGAACGCACCGTTATTTTCACTGGCGTACCTATTGAGTGATAAGACAGAGCATGGCTTGTTTATCGAAGACGGCATGCAGGAAAATTACGAGCTGATCAGCAAGCTGGTGCTTTTGAACAACAAAAAGGTAGAGTCAGAGTTCCATGAAAGCAATGAAGGCTATAACAAGCTGCAATTTATCCGCAGCATCACGGTTGATCACGGGCAGACCAAGTTCGCGTCTGCTGGTCTATCCAAAGTGAAGCGACCGACTCATGCAATTGCGCTGACGGTGCTGTCCGCCGTATTTGACCGCTATTGGGAGCGACTCCAGGACGGCGAGGTTTTGCCGAAAACAAAAGCGAGAGAAAAGCTCGGATTGACGGCACATGATTTGCAGCGCAAATTGGCTGGCATTCTCCCGGAGGATCATATTCTGGAGGAAATGACGGGGCTTATGACCTCTGGCATTAGCTACAGCGAGCTTTGCAGTATGAATATGCGTGAAGCGGAGCTGGCTTTGTTTGACGGCAGCAGCCAAGCCTTTTTTGAGGCGAATGTCGTTTCCGGGGCGCGTAAACGTCTGGAGCACATGCTGTCTCAGGACTCCTTGGCTGATTTGATTCAGAAAGCAGTCATCGAGGATGAACGGCTTGGGCTGTATGCGGCTTACTATCTCACAGCCGAACACGCCAATGGAGCAAACCTGCTGGATGAGCTGCGCACAGGAATTCGCGAGACATCTCGACAGGTTGAACAGATGAAAGCCGAGCTGGTCGATCTCTACCAAGAGCGAGTGGATCGGCAGGACATTCGCGTAGGAGGGTTTTTCACACGGGATAAGGAGCGTGTGCGGACCTTCATTCGTCATTTGCTGGACGCTGTTTATGGCAAAAAGCTGGAGCTGCTGGATTGGGAGATGATGCTCTCGATCCTTGTGAGCTATGAGAAACAGGCAGAGCAGATTCACCGGCAGTTAGGTGAGCAAGTCGAGCAGCTGGAAGCCTTGCATAAGCAACTGCGGGAAATCGCCCAGACGAGCGTTCGAGAAGCGACTGACTACTTGGGCAAAAACGTGGACGAATATTACGAATCGGTGGTCCATGAAACGATCCGGTCATTGGAAGCTTCACGCGGCAGTGATTTTTACATGGAACAACGATATATCGGCAGCGGCGCTCTGCTCAGCGGGAATCGACTCGCCGGACTCGTGGAGAGGCTGTGTCAGTTTTGCCGGAACGAGATTCTCACCCGTGCGCCATTTGCTTTATCTTTTGAGGCGGAGCTGCTTGCGCGTGCCAACGTCGGGGCTGCTTACGATAACCGAACCGTGCTGACGAAGGAGGATTTGTTCCTCGATCTGGCATTGGTGCTGGAAGAGCGCGCAGCGGTTCACATCGAAGTGTTCCATTTCTTGCAAAAGCATCGCTACGAGGAGAAGTATTTGTTTGCCGATATTCACAACGACTTCGTTCAGTATGCGCTGCACAAGGATGAGAGCACGCGAACCTACAAGCTGGGCTGCATCCACGAGGAACAAAAAAGCGGGATAGAAAAAATGAACCTGATGGGTGGATTCGGCATGGAAGAATTGATGTTTTACCGCAATAACAAGAAATACCATGCTTCCTATGAGGACAGCGGGTTTGTCTTTCGCCGCGTGGGAGGAGATGAGTCGTCATGAGTCAGAGAAGGGTAAGCTTACTCATGCTAGTGTGTAGTTTGGTAGGTGGCGTGATCGGATTTTTGGTCGGGGAAGTCATGCTCGCCAAGCTGTCCGGAGAAATACCGCAATGGTTGTTAATGGGACTTTATTTTGGTCAATATGCCTTTTTCGTAGGACTGATGTGCCTCATTGCGGAAATGATCTCGCCACGACTGAATGGAGTTGGCTGGAAGCAGCGCTATCTGGGCTTTTCCTGGAAAATGCTCGTGCCTAGCACGTTTTTGATGGTGGGCGTAGTGGCGCTCTTGCTTCAGCTGCTGTACGGGTCATCGTTTCAACAGGCCAGCGGGGCCAACAATATTATCATGGTTCTGGATACGTCAGGCAGCATGCAGTCGTCTGACCCGGATAACCAATTGTTCAAAGCAGCATCCGACATGGTGCAGCGCATGGACAGTGACATGAACATAGCAGTGGTTACGTTTCACGATCAAACGAATGTCCTGCAACCCCTCACTGAGCTGAATAGCCAGTCGGTGAAGGATGAAGTTGTGAAGAAGCTGCTCCAATATCCGCGAACGGATGGAGGCACCCGGATCGACCTGGCTCTGCAAGCGGGGCTGGACCAGCTGCAAGCCAATCAAATGGCGAACAGCACGGTGGTGCTGATGTCAGACGGCTATAGCGATCTGGATGTCCCTGCCGCACTTGCGCCCTACAAGCAAAACCAAGTGATTGTCCATACGGTAGGCATGAGCCAAATCGATGCAGACGGAACGGCGCTGCTACAAAAGATCGCTGCTGAGACTGGCGGCAGCTACTTCAATGTTGAACACGCGGACCAAATGACAGGAATCTTTGGTCAGATTTACGATATGAGCCGAACAGACCGCAATATTGTTTCTGAGCGGACAGGAGCGACAGAAGAAAGCATGTTTTACGCCATCACCCGTGTGGTCAGTGTTCTGATCATTGGTGCTTTGCTCGGCTTGGCGCTGGGTCTGATTTTTGACAATCGCCATCTGGCCAAAAGCTTTACGATTGGCGGGGCGGTATCAGGACTGTTAGCTGGACTCGTTTTGGAAATGGGTCTGTCGTCGATCGATTTGCTCGATATGGTGGTACGTTTGCTGGCGTGTTCCTTGCTCGCCGTCATCCTGACATTGTTCACTCTCTTTGTGCCAGCTTCCACGAGTGGCGGATCGTCTTTTGCAAAGCGCAGACTGAACACCAGAAGCCCCCGTGCCTTGGACGCCGGGAACCAGAGCAGCAAACGGTTTGATCTGTAAAGGGAGCATGATGAATCATGATTAATCGGGAGGAAACAACAGAAACCTTCATCAAGGACGTCACCTGTCAGCATCAAGGGAGCGAATACGTGCTCAATTGGCATTGGGCGCAGGATATTCCGTGCGTGTACGTGCACAAGTCGCAGTTTGGCGCCCCTTTTGACGTAAACGAGCTGGATGATCGTCAGTTCAAGCTGTATACCCGAGAGGAATACAAGGTCCACAAAGGGCTGCGGGAAAAAACAGACGGCATCGGCCGGTACACATACCGCATCTTTCCTTGCCGATTGGAAAATGGCAAGCCGATTCTGCTCATGCCAGACGGGGATGCCCATGTGATCCACGTCAGCACAGGAAAGGCCAAAATCTACTACTCGTTCAAACGGGGCGGAAGCTGGTTTAGCAAGCATCAATCGTTGCAGATTCGCATTTTTTCAGAGATTCCGATCGCGCGGGACGTACTCTGCTACGTCAAAAAAGAAGGCTCTTCTCCCGCCCACAAGGATGATGGTACCCGATACAATTTCATTCGCGATCTCGAGCCCGGAGTCAATCTGATGCCGGAGATTGAGGTCAGGAAAAAAGACGTCGTCCGCCTGTTTTTTACGGACGGGAAAAAATACGGAGAAATGTACGAACTGATTCCTGAATAGGAGGGGATGCGCCATGCTGTCGTTTTTGAAAAACATGTTTGAAAAGAAGCCGCAGGTCAAGGAACGGCTTCCTTTTTACGATATTGTCTGCCCGTACTGCTTCGCCAAATACGGACCGGACCAAGTTGTCTTTCGTGCCACACATTATCGCCAGGACGACGAAGACTACGCGTTGCAGGAGGATGAGATTCTCAATGCGTATCGGGATAAATTCGGACTGGATGCCATCGACGAGCTGGAGGCGGTAATCGATCCGGAATCCATCCCGTCGGAAAACCATTTGTACGTTGATAACGTCCTCGCAGGTGTGACTGACCGGTATGGCATGGTTTCCAAGCGCAGGCTGTGCCCGAAATGCCACAACGAGCTGCCGATTACAGCGGGCAAAGCGCCGAGCAACATTATTTCGATTGTTGGGGCTTCCCAAGTAGGGAAGTCCGTTTACATGACCTCATTGATTCATACCTTGCAGAACACGACTGCGAATCACTTCGATGCAGCGTGTATGCCGCTCAATGCGCAAATTAGCCGCAAGTTCCGGGAGAACTATGAGGCACCCTTGTTTGAACGCGGACAGCTGCTTGATTCCACGCAAAAAGAAAAGCGTCAGGAGCCGTTCATCTTCCAGTTCATTTTCAAGGATAGCGACAAGGCACCGTTGATCCTGGTGTTTTTCGACGTAGCAGGCGAGGGAATGGTCGACCGCGAGTATTTGGAGCTATATGCGGCGCATGTGAAAAACTCGTCTGGCATCCTGTTCCTGGTCGATCCGCTGCAAATCAAGACAATTCGCGATCGGGTCATGCTCCAAGCAGGAGATGAGCCAGGGGAATTCACAGCAAGGTACGACGAGCCGCGTGAGGTCGTTATCACGTTGTTCGAGAACTTCATCGGCTATCAGGAGCAGAGCAAGACACATATCCCGACTGCTGTCGTGCTGACGAAGAGCGACATGCTACATCTGATCAAGGAAGAGGACGGCGAATACATCAAGTCCAACAGCAACGTTTTCCGCAATTTCGTCCATGAACAATATTTAAATACAACTGAATTTGAGAACATCGATGGGGAAATCCGCCGATTCATCGAAAAGGTGGATAGACCGTTTAAAGACGCGTTAGATGTTTACTTTACGAATACGGCCTATTTCGCTGTATCTGCGCTGGGGAGCAATCCCGTCAATCAAAGGGTGAGTGGTGTCGTAACGCCGATTCGCGTCGATGAACCGTTTATTTGGTTGATGCACCAGCTTGATTACATCGAGGGGAGGGAGCGGTAGTGAGCAACCGTCAGCCCATTTTGCAGCAGTACTACACCCGCGGGCGACAAGGGGTTTTCCGTTCGAACGAAGGATACGATACTGTCGCCAAAACGCCAGGGCTGGATAACCAATTCATCAAGAAGACACTCCATCCGTTTTGCGTGTACGATGCGCCGCGACAGCTTCAAGAGCGGGCGGAAAGTAATCTGGCGCTCTTTCCGGAGGCGCTCGTCAGCTTCCAGGCCGAATCAGGAGAGATGGTTCTCGGTAGAAGTGTATTTGTCGGAGCGGACTTTACCGGGCAGCGCAATACGTTTTTCAGCCACAACTATGTCATTCCGGTAGAGCGACGAGATGAGTTTATCAAGAATCCGGGCAAGATCTTCGGAGTGCGCACGTTTGCAGATCGCCACGACGATGCAGCGGGCAAGGAGCTTCCTACCGTCGATGACATCCCTTCAGAAAAAGGCTTGTCGCAAGACCGAAAACAGCTCCTTGGTCAATTGGGCGTCGATGAGCGTTTATTCAAACAGCTTCTTTTTGCGGTGATGTCCTCGCTCGCAGCGAAAAAGAAGGTGTTCATTAGCCTGGATGTGGATATTAGTGTCTCATCCAAGAGTGCTGCTCAATTGTTGGAGATTTTGTACAGTTGTCTGCCTTATGAAATGCGCAGACATTTTGGTTTTCTCACTTTTAGCAACGAGCCGCAGAGCAAGAAGCATATCCACGTCACGTTTGTGGAAAAAGGAAGCATACGCCCAGGCGGGGGGCACAGCGACAAAGACTTTTTGTTCGACTTCTCCCTTGGTCGCGTTCAGAACGTCGATTTGCAGGACGGAGGACACGAATACCTCGACTTTGCCTGGGAGTATGTGAATGAGCCACGGATTCTGGATGCGTTCCACGAATTTTGTGAGGAAGTGCTGGCTGGAGCAGATTATGCACTGGCCTTGAACCTTCGCACGTATTATGAGCTGTGCGCACTGTATTTGATTGAAAAGGGACGAACGTCCGTGTATGAGAGCAAGCGGGCGGGCGTTTGGCAGGCGTTGAACAGCTATTTGGGGCATAGCAGCTTGACCCGGAAGAAACGGCTGATCGAGCTTCAGGAAATGCTGATGCGGATCGAGGTAGAGGCGCTTTCGTCCAAACAACTGCCTGACGGCGAGACGATCAAGCAAATGATTGAATCCTACCGTGTCACCAGGCAGGAACGCCTGCAAATGGATTTGATCCGTTTCTTGATGGATGTGTTGATGAAGGCCAAGACCTCGAGACAGAGCAGCTACGTGGCAGAGGTGTACAAGCATTTGTCCAGCAACCGGGAACTGTTTGGCTTCATGATGCGGACGATTTTTGGCTATCCACAGTTGGTGAAGCCGCTCTTTGAGGATTATATGACCGAGCGGGTAGCTGCCGTGACCAGTTTGGACCAGATGCTACAGGAAATCCGGTTTTGGACGGAAACAGAACCGCAAGCTATGCGCAATGCTGTTTTTGTTTCTACCACGACAGAGAAAGTTCTGCGTCTATTTACGCGTGAACGCCAAAAGCTCGCTGCTGCTATTACCATCCACCAGTTCTTTGAAAGCATCGATGGGGCACGCAGTTATGCCGATGAGCTGCTGGATGAGCTGGACAAGACCTTGATGAAGCTCGTCGCGCTAGATACGCTATCCAAGGATGATTTCCAAGTTCTCATCGCCCTTTTGGAGGAGAAGCCACAGAGCTTTTTCGGAACACTGGATATGGAAAGTCGCCACAAGCAAGAAATGCTCATCAATCTGGCGAAGCTGCATGAAGAGAGAAGCACGCCACACCCGGCAGAGTTTTTCCGAAAATGGGATCGGGAAGCGATTTCCGTGCAGCAAAGAATGATCCAGAATATGCTGAGTAAACCACTCCATGCTGACGAGTTCCCGCAGGTGCCGCTCGTCTTTTACCGAGAAGATCATTTTGGTCAGGAAGGCTTCCATTTTGCAGAATTGCTGGAGTATGTTCAGCAACATGGTGGGGAAGCCGTTACACTTTCCTTTATCCAATGGACGATGAGTCAGCGGATGTTTTTCGAAGGGAAGTATTTGCTGCCTGCATATAGACAAGCATTGAAGGCCTTTTTCCTTGAGGAGAAAGGCAAGAGATTGCGGGATAAAGAATGGCGAAAACGTTGGTATGCGATCCGAAATGCTGATTTCCGCAAGCTTTTGGACGAGGTGCGCAGCGAAACAGCCAATCCGCTTGTGAAGCTGTTTCGGCACAAAGCTACCGTGATATCCAGCGCAGTTGTCTTGCTAGGTGCCGGAGCGTGGGGAGGCTATATGGTTTGGGGAGGTACGAGTACGCACGTTCAGCCACCTGAAACGCAGCCTGAACCGATCCGCCCACCGGCTGTGTTCGTACCGGTTTATCGGTTGATGGTGGACGAGCCTGACATCCAACCTGTCCGTGGCATTCTTGGGGAGCGAAGCCAAGAGGTGATCACAGGAGAGCCTGCTACTACTTCGATACGTTAAAAAGAGGGTATCTCTTTACAAGATCAAGCGACCTGCAGAAAAGGTCCTGATTTTGCATAAAGAGATACCCATTCTTTTTTTACATTGTTCAGGGCTGCTAAATCGCTTCTTACATACTAAGTTTATCTAGCAAAATATTTGACAAACTCCTAATATCTTCAGCGGGTTTTTCAAGGATTAAGGGCATTCATCTTAATAAAAACTGGAACTCCCAGAGTAAATGGTGAAATTATTTATATTTACGTAGTACTTCCTCTTTCAAGTTATTAAATTGATCAATATTATCACCGAAATACTCTCTGTCCTCTAAGGTTCGGTAAGTGTCGTCTGGCATTGCTTGTTTAGCTTTTATTTTTTGCTTATCTGCACCAATATCATATTTACCTTGGTACATTCCAATAATTGCGTATCCTTCTTTGTCATCAGTGTCTCTCAAAAATAGCATATAAGTTCCATCTTCACTCATGAGATTATATCCTTCAATTGTATCGAAAACATCGTTTTCAAAATAAGCAGGTTCATACACAGAGATTTCATTTCCTTCTTCGAGACTTCCCTTATAGACCTTCTGAATTGTTACTTTAGACTTAGAAGCGGTTTTTATTTCACCTTCGCCAAGATTCCATTCTTTTAGGGATCTATCGCCAGTAAAATTAGCTTGCACTATATAACCGGAAAATTCCTCAAGTTCGTTCAGATCTTTAAATACTTTGAAGTTTGCTTGACTCATAGCAACTCGATAATCCTTTTGATTTTGAGTAGTATTCGATTCCGAATAAGAAATCACTCCACCTATTAACAGAGCCATTATAGCAACGGAGCTAATTATCATTTTTTTCATAATTCACATGTCCTCCTTAATATTGCCAAGATAAATTATTTTCGTCTAATGTTGTAGGATCGGTAACGTTTAGCAGTCCTTGTTCCATTACAGAATTAGAATTTTGATGTACTAGCCCAAGACCATGCCCAAATTCATGAATGGTATTATGCCTACGATTTTTAGAGTCAGCATTATAATAATCAAGGGCTTCGCGATTTAAGTATATCTTCACTCTATCCCAAGGTTCATCGCCATAATGTCTAGTGTAATTATCGTTTTTATCTAAATAGTAAACTCGAGTTTCTCCCAAATAATCTATACCATAGTTACCTGCATTAACTCTCAAATCGTAATCATTAGAGTCAGCAGAATACGTATCATAACTTATGTTAGCTCCAGAAATTCCTTCAAAGTCCGATATTGCCTCAGTAACCGTACTTAACAATCCTTTGTCTGCAACATTAGGAGAGATGTATGTTCTAATATTCTTTACATAATTATCCGTTGGATGGGTAGAAAAAAATGCGTCTGCATTTCTTAACTCTGCGTAAACTACGCTTGTTAAAGAAAAAACGGCAAGTAAAGTTAAGCTCATTACTCTTTTTTTCATCATCAGTATGCTCCTTTTTTAAAAAAATTCTTTAGATTAAAGATAATAGGGGCCCTTTTATGTCATGGGGATCTTTGGTGTAGTTAATATTTGATTTTTTGGAAATACTTAACAAATTAAAATGTACATATGATTAATACATATGTAAAGCTGTATTTCTTGATATATTTGTGTCTAAGTGAATATTCAAAAATTAAAATATAAAAGATTCGCCTGACTAATATGGAATACAAGGGACAGAAGACAGTAGAAAAAGAGCAAGAGTCCAATACCAATCGATCATACTAGTGTGTCTTACTTGATAACGATATAACGAAATTCTTCTTCTGGTCGGTTTAACGGAAGAAACCATATCCAGAAAGGCCCTGGTGTCACGTTCCGTTGTATGTGGTAAATTGTTGAAGGATAACGAATACAATTAGGATTAAATCCACTAATCATAATTACAGGTAATCGTTATAAAAGGGGTGTCTTGTCTGTACAAAATCAAAGAACGAAAAAGTAGTTCTGATTTTTTGTAAAGAAAAGATATCCCAAAATACATTGACAAATATTTTTATTTATGATATAATGAAATGTTTTTCTGTTGAAAAAACTCCTCGCGCCGTGATAAAAAGTAGTTGTGCGAAGAAATGATGTGAGGAGGAATAGGGTATGAAAGCTAACACAGGTGTAAAAATGATTCCGTTACAAGGAGAGGCATTTGGCAAGCCGATGGTGATCTATCCCACCTTGCTTTGGGATGATGATCGAGCGGTATTAGTAGATACAGGAATGCCTGGTTCATGGGAGACCATTCGCCAGGAGATAAGCCGTGCTGGCATCCCACCTGAGCGTTTACAGGCTATCATTTTGACACATCAGGACATTGATCATATTGGCAGTCTTCCAGAAATCGTTCGTGAGTTTGGCGGACAGGTTGAAATATACGCGCATGAGTTAGATCAGCCGTACATTGAAGGCACACGCCCTCTCCTCAAAGCAAACCCCAAAAGCATGGCCCCTTTACTTGCGATGTTGCCTGAAAAGGAACGCGAGCACTTAAAATGGCTTTGCGAAAATCCGCCAAAGGCAATGGTGCACAAGACACTGGCAGACGCAGAGATTCTGCCGTATTGTGGGGGAATTCGCATCATTCATACTCCCGGACATACGCCGGGGCATATCAGCCTTTATGTAGAAGATAGCAAGACCTTGATAGCAGGCGATGCTATGGTGTACATGAACGAAGCACTACGAGGACCAATTCCGCAAAACACTCTCGATATGGAAATGGCAGTAAACTCATTAAAAAAATTCGAGAACTTGGAAATTAATAGCATCATTTGTTATCATGGAGGCATGTGCCAAAACAACGTACAAGAGCAAGTTCACGCTCTGATACGGTGAAGTAGTTGAGCTTACACGATAAAATAATGAATCCAGGTTGGAATATGTGGATATAAGAAGCGTGGAGGACACCAAGCTGGAGTAATCCTATGGTGTCTTTCCCATTTTATCCTTGCAACGTCTTTTGCGCTGGTTGCTCGATTTCAGAACGGGAGACTGGTGCAGCTGGAGTGGTTTTGTAGTATTGTTCCAGTGATTTATCTGAGCCTGTCCAACGAGCCAGTGAAGCGAACACAGCGAACATGCCTTTTTGCAAGAAGCGCGGAATGATTGGGAGGTAAAATTGCCCCATCTGAAAGATCGTTCCCAAGAGGAGGATATTTTTCGGGATATATTGCTTGATAAACGGCAAATAAAAGCTGCGCCCGTCTGTATCGAGCCCGTAACCGCAGCGGACAAACGCTTCAAAAGTACCTGCCGGTCGGATTTCGACATCGAAGCTGACGAATTCGTTAGAGGGATTGTGGAACCCATGAACCTTGTCTGTCGGAATGGTTAGCTTCTCTCCCGGCTTCAGGATTACTTTTTTTCCATCAATGGTTACCTCTAAATTTCCAATTACACCTTCAAAGGTTTCGACAAGTTTTGTATGATAGTGTAGAAAAATCCCGTTATCCGGTGGAAGATCGGTACGGAATAACAAATATTCGCCATTCGTTTCTTCCGTTGTTTTCAGAAAGGTAACCACTTCATTATTATGCGGGTTACTTACACTGCGACTTAGATTTGACAAAACTATACCTCCTTGAAAAATAGTAAAAAGAGATTATATTAAGACAGAATATAGATTAAATATAGATTATTTGTTCCGGGGCAACAATTAAAAAGATAGGATGTTCTACCTAAAGATGGAGTGGATAGTATGAGCGGCATGATCGTGGTTCCAGGGTATAGGGTGGCAGAGTTTCTTTCCACTCATTCAAAATTGGGAATTTATCGGGGTTACAGAAATAACGACAATCTCCCTGTCTTATTCAAAGTGCCGATGGAAGGACCTTCCCATAAGGAATCTCTGTGGAAACTGAAGCATGAATATCGCATTCTTCAATCGTTGGAATCCCGTGCAGTGGAAACGATCATCGAACTCGTTAATCACAACCGTGAGACGGTAATGATTACGGAAGATTTCGGGGGAGTGCCGCTCTCCTTACTTATGAAAATGAAAGGACTGTCACTGAAGGAGATGCTCTTCATTGCGGTCCGCATGGCTTCTTGTTTGAAGGAAATCCATCAGCACGGAATCATTCATAAGGATGTAAATCCCGATCATATCCTGGTTCATCCTGAAACTTATGTGGTAAAGCTTGTTAGCTTTGGGTTAGCGACGAAATGCCACCAAGAATACCAAAGTGTGATGAATCCAAAAGAATGGAAGGGGAATCTTCGCTACGTCTCGCCGGAGCAGACGGGGAGAATGAATCGCACCGTCGATTACCGCTCCGATATTTATTCTTTTGGTGTCACGCTCTACGAGTTATTGACTGGAAAGCTGCCCTTTTTAACTTCGGACATGCTTGAACTCATACATGCTCATATGGCGAGAAAGCCGCTCGCTCCCTCCAGTGTAAAACCATCCGTTCCAGAGATTCTATCGGACATTGTGATGAAGTGTCTGTCGAAAAATACAGAGGATCGCTACTTTAGCATGTCTGGCTTGCTGGCAGACCTGCAGCGCTGTTATGACCAGCTTGAACAAAACGGTTTGATTACGCCTTTTCCGCTTGCTTTAGAAGACCGTGCTGATCACTTGCGGATTCCGGAGAGGCTGTATGGACGTGAGCAAGAAATCCAGATGCTCATCGATGCATTTGAGCAAGTCACGAACGGAGCTACGAGGATGGTTCTCCTCAGTGGCTCTGCAGGCGTGGGTAAATCTGCTCTCGTGCTGGAAGCGCAAAAAGCGTTTTTGAGAGGCCGGGGACGTTTTGTTTCAGGAAAGTTCGACCAATATAATCAGGCCGTTCCGTATTCGGCCATCATTCAAATCTTTCAGGATTTGATCAAACAGCTCTTGGCAGGCCACGAACGCGAGCTGCTCGCTTGGCGAGAGATGATACTCGACGCTATGCAAGGACTTGGTCAAGTGATCGTGGATGTCATTCCACAGCTTGAGGCAGTGATCGGCAAACAGCCTGCCGTACCTGAGCTGCCAGCAGCAGAAGCAAAAAATCGCTTTCAATGGGTGATGCAACGCTTTATTCGGATTTGGGCGCGACCAGACCATCCACTCGTCTTGTTCCTGGATGATTTGCAGTGGGCGGATTCTTCTTCGCTTTTCTTGATTCGAGAGTTGGTTGCGGATATGCAGATCAGTCATTTTCTGTTGATTTGCGCTTATCGTGAGCATGATGGCAGTACGATGAATCCGTTGATTGCCATTTTGACAGAGACAGGCATCAAGAGCCGCATCTTGCGCCAATTCACGTTATTGCCGCTTCGAGAACACGAATTCAATGCGTTATTAGCGGATACATTGCATTGTGATACGGACATGACGAAGCCGCTGGTTACGATTATTATGCAAAAAACAGCCGGGAATCCGTTTTATGTAAGAGAATTCATTAAGACGCTGTATGATCGGAACTTGTTGTGGTATGGGAGAGAAGAGCGGAACTGGCAATGGGATTTGGCCGAAATCGAGAAGCTGGGTACAACGGAAAATGTGGCAGATCTTCTCGTAGAAAAAATGAGAAGATTGCCTGATTCTACTCAGCAGCAGCTCGCTTATGCTGCTTGTCTGGGCAATTCGTTTTTGCTTCATTTGATAGCCAAGTCACGGAATCAAACGGAATCAGAAGCCATCCAGCATATATCGCCTGCGATTGAGGAAGGTCTCATCTATCCGATTGAAGGAGCGGAATATCTGACATACGCTGCGCTCGTGGAGGAAGAAGTGGCGTCTCAGATGAGGATTCGTTTCCGTTTTGTGCATGATCGCATTCAACAGGCCGCCTATTCGTTGTTAGCAGAGGATGAGCGCGGACAGATTCACGTCAAGCTGGGCAGAATGATGTGGGAAATGTCCCAAGGAAGCGAATCTGGCTTCCTGTTCGAAATTTGCGATCATATGTATCGGGGCAAAGAGGTACTAGGGGATCAAGCAGAGCGCATGCATGTAGCGCACTGTCATTTGCTCGCTGGACAAAAAGCGAAATCCTCTGCGGCATTTGAGTCGGCCGTGCAGTATTTCCAACGCGGTCTCGAGCTGGTGGGGGAAGAGGGTTGGCAGCACAATCATGATCTGACCATGGAGCTGTGTGCGTTATCGGCGGAGACGACGTACCTCTGTAACCAATTGGATGAAGCAAAACAATTGTTTGAACGCGGGATGCAGCATGCCAAAACAGATCGGGAACGAGTACGCATTTTGGAAATGGAAATTCGCATGTATACGCGACTAGCTGAATTTCCGCGTGTCATGGAGATCGCAAGCGAAGCCTTGGGGTTATTGGGCGTACCGATTCCGAAAAAGCCTGGCAAGCTCGATATTATTATGGAAATGTTTCATATCAAGCGCCGCCTCAAAGGCAGAAAAATAGATGAGTTGCTGTATTTGCCGGATGTTCCCGATGAAAATTACCAGATGGCGATGAGCATCATCAGCTACGCCGGGCCATCTGCTTACTATGTCAATCTCAATTGGTTTGCTTTAACGATTTTGCGTGCCCTTCATCTGTCGCTTGTGCACGGAAACGCAGTTGCTTCGGCAAATGGTTATACCGGTTACGGGATCGTACAAGCTGCTCAATTCGGAAATTATCAAGAGGCTTACGAATTTGGGCAATTGGCTTGCCGTGTAGCAGACAGCTTCGCCGATCCGATTGCCATGACGAAGGCGTATGGCGCGTTTGCCCTGCTGATCAATCACTGGTGCGAGCATGCGCGGACGAACATCCCTCTCCTGAAAAAGGCGATTCAGCTCGGCTTGGACGGTGGCGGCAACATTTATGCTGCCTACAATGCCCATGGGCTTTTGGAGGCCATGCTCTATTGCGGTGTGCCAGTGGAAGAATTGGAGCAGCAAATCGAGGAATACAGCGATATGATTCAACAAATCAAGGTCGTTGATCACGATGATCGGCTCCTGTTATTGCGCCAGGCGCTGCATACTTTTACACGGTGGTCCGACGATGAACGAACGGCGTTTTGCCATGATGGATTTGACGAAGTGGCCTATGTAAGCAACCTGCAAAAAGAAGGAAACAGCTACAAGCGGTACATGTACCACTACTATAAATCGATGGTTCATCTCATGTACGGGAACCACTTGGAGGCTGCCGAGCTGCTGGCTGAAGCTGAGCAATGGATGGATTCAGTAAGCGGACAAGTTCTTGTTAGCCAGCAAGTTTTTATGCAAACACTGGCATTAACAGGGCTCTATGAAAACGCCAATCGACAGGAAAAATCGAAGTATGGGAAAAAAATCACAGCAAATATCAAAAAGATGAAGACGTGGGCAAAGGAATGCCCGGAAAATTTTCAGCACAAGTGGTTGCTGATGCATGCCGAGTGGCTCCGTGTCACAGAGAATAAACAAGAAGCGGGTCCTTTTTATGAACAGGCGGTTCAACTCGCCAAAAAGGATGTTTTCTTGCAAAACGAGGCAATGGCAAATGAATTGGCCGCCCAGCATTACTTGGCACTTGGTCTCGAAACGATTGCGAAGGCATACATGACGGAGGCGCACGAGGTTTACATGCTATGGGGAGCGGTCGCCAAGGCACGAGAGATTGGGGAACGGTACCCTTATCTTTTGCAACGGGTAAGAAGCTTGGGGGCTTCCGCCGAGATTGCCACGGCTGACCAGACAGCAGACCTCGTCGATTTAATGAGTGTCATCAAGGCGTCGCAAACGATTGCTAGCGAGCTCCGCTTGGAAATGCTGTTGGCGACGATGCTGCGCACAGTGATGAGCAATGCAGGTGCAGAGAAAGGAATCCTCTTGCTGAAAAAAGATGGTGACTGGCTCATCGAAGCGGCAGGCTCTGTCGATTTGGACGTGGAGATCATGCAGTCTGTCCCGTATGAGCATAGCGGGATGCTCTCTGTCGCCGTTGTGAATTATACCATTCGTACAGAAGAGATGCTGGTGCTCCACAACGCTTCTGTTGAAGGTGTCTTTTTCCGCGATACGTACATTGCGAAGCACACGCCGAAATCGATTCTATGCTCCCCGCTATGGCAGCAAGGAAAAATGATCGGTGTCATTTATTTGGAGAACAACGAGACCACACATGTGTTCAACGAAAAACGCTCAGAGCCGCTCAGACTGATCTTCTCGCAAATTGCGATTTTTATTGAAAATGCGAGACTGTATCATCAATTAGAGCAATGGAATCAATCCTTGGAAAAGATGGTGACAGAGCGTACCAATGAGATTCAGGCACTTTTGCAGGCGAATAAAAATCTGTTAAACAATGCGGGACAAGGCTTCCTTTCTTTTTCCAAAAACCTGCTAATCCATTCCGAATACAGTCGGGAATGTCTACGAATTTTTGGCCGAGAACTGGCTGGGGTATCGGTCGCCGAGCTACTTTACCCAGATCGTTCAGAGGATAGCATGTTTATTGAATCCCTTTTGGAAAAGTACTTTGAAGCAAAAGACCAAGGGCAAAAAGAGCTGTATCTCAGCCTATTCCCTACGGAAATCCAGATCAATCAAATGCCGTTGAAGCTGGCATGTAAGCCGATTTATGAAGATCGGCGAGATTCACCTGAGGGCTTGATGCTGATCCTGACTGATATGAGTGAGCAGCGGGCGCTCAAATCCAAGATGGAGCGAGAATGGCAAAGGTTGAATATGGTCGTAACGGTAGCGATTAGTCTCCCACTCTTCCAAAAGGTACTGCGAGCTTTTGACGCTTTCGTTGAGGATGGGTGGAAGCGGGTCATCGGAGAAGAGATAGGGGAGTCCGAGAAACTGTTCAAATTGGTCGCTCAGATTCATCAATTTAAAGGTGACTTCAGCCAATTACACTTGATTCATACACCGCAAAAGCTGCATGATTTGGAGTCGTGGTTGATTCAATGGGCAAAGTCCGAAGAACGCCTGTCCGACGAGGATGTGCGTGCCCAGCAGTCATTCGCAGAGGTTCAATCTGCGATGCAACAAGATTTGTCGATCATGCAGCACAAGCTCGGGGTCGGGTTCCTCGATCATAACGAGCATGTGTACTCGATTGCAAAAGAGCGATGGGAAAACTTCGAGCATGAGATCACCAGTCTGGTACAGGGGGAAGCTCAGCAGGAGCTGCTCCACCGCATTCGCAAGCTTCGCTATCGTCCGATGAAGGACATGTTGTCCCGGTATGAAGACTATGTAAGCGAGCTCGCTATCCGTCTGAATAAGACTATCGATCCGGTCGAATGGGGTGCAGAAGAAGTACTGGTCGATCCTGAGCGATTCGAGAATTTTGCGAGGAGCCTGGTTCACGTATTCAACAATGCGATCGATCATGGAATGGAAGAAGAGCAAGAACGATTGGCATGCGGAAAAGAACGCAGCGGCAAGATTCAATGCCGCATTTGGCAAGAGGATACTTCCCTGTGCGTCATGATTCGTGATGATGGGCGGGGCGGAGATATGGAAAAGCTAAAGTTGGCATTGGCGGAGCATGTCACGGTGCAAGACAATGCGAGTCTCGTATCGGGCAGAGGAATTGGCCTGTCCATTGTCAAGCAAGAGGTTGAGCAGTTGGGCGGAACTCTTCAGGTCCATACCCAAGAAGGAGAGGGCACCCGCTTTACCTTCCGAATCCCAGTAGAACCATAGAAAAAACTGAGGCGATAGAGCCTCAGTTTTTTTGTTTGATCGACTAAAGAGAATTCGTAATGGAAGCCAAAAGCCGTTCTTCATCGATCGGTTTTAGAATGTAATGGCGCGCTCCAGCATTGATTGCTTCAAAAACGAGCGGCTTTAATCCGTTGGTGCTGACCATAATGATGTTGGCGTCGGGGAAGGTGCCGATGATTTTTTTGACGGTATCTATGCCATTCATTCCTGGCATATTGATATCCATCGTCACCACGTCGGGGAGGTGGGCCGCATACTTTTGATAGGCGTCCAATCCATTCGTTGCTTCTGCAATGACTTGATGGCCCGCCCGTTCCAAAATGATTTTCATGTAATCTCGTACTACAAGGGAGTCGTCTGCTATCAGTATACGAGCCATAAAACCTCCTGTTTCGAAACGGTTAGTTATTCTTAGTAAGTAGTCTACTTTTACCATAACACTGATAGGAAAAATGTAGCAATCATTTGATTATAAAAAGTGTGGATGAACATACAAAAAAACAAACGAATTCCAGCTCGTGATGAAACTGGATTCGTTTGTTTTGTTTTCCATATAAGTGATATATTTGGGTTAGCAAAAGCAATCTGACTTACCAGGAGCATCACGATAGGCGAGCAAGGCATTGACCCCATGACTTAAGATGGCACCGGAACGTGTCACTGCGGCAACGAGTAGAGCCTCCATAATTTCCTCCATGGTGCCGCCCTGTTCTTTATACTTTTTGACGTGAACATCGATGCAATAGGGGCAGCCAGTCACGTGAGCGACCACAATAGCAATCAACTCTTTCGTTTTAACCGGGAGCTGGTGGGAGTGCTGGTAGATTTGTCGCTCGAAAGAAAAATAAGAAGCGGCAGCCTCAGGGGCCAATTTCATCAATTCAGGTATATGCGATAAATTTGCTGGTTCATAATACGAACGTGCTTTTGACATGAAACATCCTCTCCATTTCATGGGTAGTCGCTACGACTTCATTGTAGAGAGAGAAGGTGTTTGCTTCTGTAACTTACTCACCAAACTCACCATTCACCAAGAAAAAGTCTTTCCTGGAGAGCATCACGGTGAATAGCAGCGATTCGGCCTCGTCCTAACTGAAGCCATCCGGCTTTCTCAAACTCCTTGAGTGACCGGCTGATTACTTCTCTGGCAGTCCCGAGTTCAATGGCAATCGCTTCATGGGTGACGGATAGGTGATTGCGAGAATCTGTGGTACGACGGAGTAATAATTCGGCGATGCGTGCGTTGATCGGTTTAAAGGCGATATCTTCGACCAGAGACGTGACAGAGACCATTCGGTTGATCATGTTTCGGTAAATAAATTGACGCAAGTCTTTATAGCGATCCATCCATTCTTTGAAGACATCTACAGGCAAAAGCAGCAGCTCGGTTTCCTCTTCTAGCTGTGCGGACGCTTCATAGCCCGTCTCACCTAAAATACTTGCCATCATGAGGACGCAGACTCCCCCTTGTTGTACCCGATATAACGTAACCTCACGTCCTGACTCACTGATGATATAGATGCGGACTTTGCCTGACAATACAAAAGCGGCGTGGGCAAACAGATGACCCTGCTGCATCGTAAGCTGGGGAGAAAAGCGTTCCACTGTTATGTCAGGATGGCGCCATGCGGCTTCTGGAACAAGGGAAAAGCACGGAAAAGCATCCGTAACAAGTTGGATTCGATTCAAGTCCATTGTTTTACCCTCCGAGACAACCTAATTGGGAAAAGATTCTTACTTGTAGTGTAGGGAAAAGACGCGATCTCTACAATGGAATATCCGTCTGTAGACTGATGAGAGAACAACGCTGTAGCCTGATTTCTCTTCTACGCTGTTTTGCTACGATGTTATAGAACTTATCTTGTAAAAATAACCAGTATCGAGGGGAAACAAATGAAACAAATGAAACAGTGGATAGGAATAGGTTTAATCGCTGTGGGAATTGGCTTGGCCGGATGCACGATCAACGATAACGTGATCAAGATTGAAGAAGAAAAAAGGCAGCTTGAATTGCCTGCGGAGTCCATCGAGGCGTTGAATATTGTTACGGATTCGGGAGATTTGATCGTCAAAGGTGATGAAAAAGCAACCGTGATTCATGTAGAGGCTGATATCAAATCGAAAAATGTCAAACCCGAAGAAATCATCATTACCCTTGAGAAGGATGGGAATACCGCAACTCTACGATCCGAAGTGAACACAGATATCGGTTTTAACTATGTGGACATGACGCTAACGGTAATCGTTCCTGCCCAGCTGCCGATAGCCCTTACCGATGGATCAGGAGATATTGACATGACGAATCTAACAGGAAAGCTCACGATTGAGGATGACTCTGGTGATATTCAATTAACGAATACGAACGGAGAGGTAGAGATTCGTGACCAGTCCGGTGATATCAAGATCAAGGACGCGTCAGCCCTCAAACTGATCGAAGACGATTCAGGTGAGATCGTCATGGAAAATACGGGTGGAAACGCAGCGATTCACGATCAATCCGGTGATATGTATATTAGGAAGCATAAGGGTGATATTACGATATCGGACCAAAGCGGCGATGTTGTCATTGATACAGTCGAAGGAAATGTACTGATTGAGAATGACGGGAGCGGAGATCGATTCGTTCAAAACGTAACAGGCTCGTACACATCCAAATAATCAGGACCGTCAGGGTTTTTGCCCTGGCGGTTTTCTTGTTCTTGTCGGTATTTTGACAGGTTGAGGAAAAAATTAGCCGACTAATGAAAAAAAGCTTTCCCTTCCGATAAAGAAGTGCTAATATAACAAAGGTAGTTCTAATTGAGAATGAATCTCTTTATTAATGATCATGAGAATTATTCTCTCTCGTAAATACTCGAGTCAATACGGAACATTACTCCATGAAAAAGTAAGAAGAGTAGGGACGCGATGAAAAAGAGATATTTGGTTGTAGCACTTATTTTGCTATCGTTCGTTTCACTTTTTATTGGCGTGAAAGATATATCTCCGTGGGATCTGTTCAATCTCACAGATGACAAAGTGCAAGTGCTATGGATTAGCCGGATTCCGCGTTTGATCAGTATCATCATCGCAGGGGTCAGCATGAGTATCGCCGGATTGATCATGCAACAGCTGACCCGAAACAAGTTCGTTTCTCCGACGACAGCAGGGACAGAGGATTCCGTTCGATTCGGAATATTGGTTTCACTGTTGGTGTTCGCTGATGCGAGCTCTTGGGTGAGGCTGCTCGTTGCTTTTGCATTTGCTCTCTTTGGAACCTTTGTCTTTATGAAGATTCTTGAAAGAATCAAATTTAAAGACTCCATTTTCATCCCGTTAGTGGGACTGATGTTTGGAAACATCGTCGGATCCATCACGACGTTTTTCGCTTATAAGCATGACCTGATGCAAAACATGTCTGCTTGGTTGCATGGAGATTTCTCCACCATAATGAAAGGCAGCTACGAGCTTTTGTACATAAGCATTCCGCTGGTGATTATCGCTTACTTGTATGCGAACAAGTTCACCATTGCCGGAATGGGTGAAGAGTTTGCCATCAACCTCGGGTTGAACTACAAGCATGTCGTCAACATTGGGCTGGTCATCGTCGCTTGTGTGACCTCGGTAGTTATTCTCACAGTAGGGACAATCCCGTTTTTGGGGCTGATCATTCCCAACCTGGTTACGATCTATCTGGGAGATAACCTGAAAAAAAGCTTATCTCATACCGCTTTGCTTGGCGCGGTGTTTGTACTTGCTTGTGATATCCTGGGACGCCTCATCATTTTCCCATACGAGATTTCCATCGGCTTGATGGTTGGGGTCATAGGCAGCGGGATATTCGTGTACTTACTCATGAGAAGAAAGGCATATGAACAATGAAAGCGAAGATAGGTGCCCTGTCGATTGTGGCCATTGCTTTGATAGCCATTTTTATGATGATTGACGCCGGTGGCAACTGGGATTACGTCCTTCCTCGGCGGGCTAAGAAAATTCTTGCCATCATTTTAACCGGTTGCATCATCGCCTTCTCTACGATGATCTTCCAGACAATCACGAACAACCGAATCTTGACACCTAGCATCATCGGCCTCGATTCGCTCTATATGTTCATCCAAACATTTGTGATCTTTGTGTTTGGCTCCACCCATTTCACCTTGATGAACAACAACGTAAACTTTCTGATTTCGACAGGTGGGATGGTGCTTTTCGCAGGCTTGCTCTACAAATTCCTGTTTAAGAGGGAAGGGCAAAACATTTACTTCCTGCTCCTCGTCGGATTGATCTTGGGCACATTGTTCAGCAGTTTGTCCACGTTCATGCAAGTGTTGATTGATCCGAATGAGTTTCTGGTTGTGCAAGACCGAATGTTCGCCAGCTTCAACAATGTAAAAACAGACCTGTTAATCACGAGCTTTGTTCTGGTCATCGCAATCATGATTTACTTCTGGCGATACATCAAGTACTTGGATGTGTTATCACTCGGTCGGGATCAGGCGATCAATTTGGGGATTCCGTACGATTTTGTCATCAAGCGGTTCCTCGTTGTTATTGCCATTCTCGTGTCGATCGCGACAGCGCTCGTTGGACCGATTACCTTCCTTGGACTGCTGGTAGCGAATCTCGCCCATCAGTTTATGAAGACCTATCAGCATAAATACTTGCTGGTGGGCTCGGCTTTAATCAGTGTGATTGCACTGGTTGGCGGTTTGTTGATTGTGGAGCGTGTACTTGCGTTCTCCACGACGCTGAGTGTCATCGTCAACTTTATTGGTGGGGTTTACTTCATCTATCTTCTGTTAAAGGAGAATAAAGCGTGATAGAAGTCCGGAATGTCACAAAACAGTATGGTAGCAAAAATGTCGTGGAAAATGTCTCTGTGAAGATTGCCAAGGGGAAAATCACGTCTTTTATCGGACCCAATGGGGCCGGAAAGAGTACGCTGCTGTCGATGATTAGTCGCCTATTGACCAAGGATCAAGGCGAGGTTTTCATTGAGGGTCAGGAGATTGGGCAGACAAAGAGTAGTGAGCTGGCAAAGAAAATCTCGATTCTCAAGCAATCAAACCACATTACGGTGCGGTTGACGATTCGTGAGCTGGTCAGCTTTGGTCGCTTCCCGTATTCACAAGGCAATTTGACAAAAGAGGATTGGAAGTATGTAGACGAGGCTATCCAATATTTGGAGCTTACGGACATTCAACACAAGTACCTCGACCAGTTAAGTGGCGGTCAGCGTCAACGCGCTTACATCGCGATGGTTGTCGCTCAAAATACGGAATACGTCCTCTTGGATGAGCCGCTCAACAATTTGGATATGAAGCATTCCGTCCAGATCATGAAAGTGCTGCGACGTCTGGTAGACGAAAGGGGCAAAACGGTTGTCATTGTCATTCACGATATCAACTTCGCTTCGGTCTATTCCGATTTTATCGTCGCTCTCAAGGATGGCAAGGTCGTGAAGGAAGGCACTACTGACGAGATCATAACACGACCGATATTGAAAGATGTCTATGACATGGATATCCATATTGAAGACATTGAAGAAAATAAAATCTGTGTCTATTTCGCGTAAGCTCCATCTTCCTATCGTTAAAATTTTGATGGTCTGCCGGGGGTTTCATCAGCAAGCTATCAATAATTTTATATACTTTTACATTCTATATAGAGGTGAGAGAAGTGAACAAAAAATTACTCATGCTGTTTATGGCAGTACTGTTGGCTGTATTCACAGCTGCATGCGGCTCCAATAACGCCGCTCCTGCAACACCTGCAGCGGACGCAACCAAAGCACCTGAAGCTGCACAAACATCCGAAGAAGTTACGATCAAGCATAAATTGGGTGAAGCAAAACTGAAAAAGAATCCAAAAACTGTTGTAGCATTTGACTACGGTGTTCTGGATTCCTTAGACAAATTGGGTATCGAAGTAGCGGGTGTTGCACAGTCTTCCAGCATTCCTGCATACCTGGAAAAGTTCAAAGATGCGAAATACACAAACGTTGGTGGTTTGAAAGAGCCAGACTTTGAAAAAATCAATGCAATGAAACCAGATGTCATCTTCATTTCTGGTCGTCAACAAGATGCTTACGAAGAACTGAACAAAATTGCTCCAACCATCTTCATGGGTGTAGACAATGCGAAGTACATGGAATCTTTCAAAGAGAACATGAAAACATTGGGTACCGTCTTTGGTAAAGAAGCACAAGTAGAAGAAGAGCTGGGCAAAATCGATGCATCTATCAAGGAATTGAATGCAAAAGCAACTGCAAGCGGCAAGACTGCTCTGATCGTTATGGTTAACGAAGGCAAGCTGAACGCTTATGGCGCTGGTTCCCGTTTTGGTATCCTGCACGGTGAATTCGGATTTACGCCTGTAGACAAAAACATTTCTGTAGAAAACCATGGTCAAAGCGTTTCCTTTGAATATATCGCAGAAAAAGATCCAGACTACCTGTTCGTAATTGATCGTGGCAACGCGATTTCCAAGAATAAAGAAGTGTCTACTTCTACACAGCAAACTGTAGAAAACGACCTGATTAAGAACACGAAAGCATTCAAAACTGGCAACATCATTTACCTCGATTCCAGCAACTGGTACCTGTCTGGTGGCGGATTAGTATCCACTGCTGGCATGGCAGAAGAAGTTCTGAAAGAAGTTAAATGGTAAGAGGCTAGAAAGGAAAGTGGCGACAGCCGAAGGGAGTAAGACATTCCCTGGGCTGTCGCCTTTTCATTTTTTAGAGCGTGCTGATTTATACCCGGGGCTCCTGTTTTGCAAACTCCTGTAACATCGCTTTTATTTGTTCTACTAATAAAGCAGGTGCCTTCTTTGGTGAACCTGAGTCAAACGGCGGCTGGGGATCGTATTCCAAAATCAACTGGACTCCTTTACTCATATCTTCTCCCAATTCCCATGCAACTAATTGGAGTGCCATGTCGATACCAGAGGAAACACCGGCCGCTGTAACGATTTTGCCCTGACGAACGACTCTTTCCTCTGTTGGAGTGGTTCCAAGGGATTGGAGTAGTTCGAAGGAACCCCAATGAGTGGTGGCAACGGCTCCTTGTAACAAGCCTGCGGCGCTCAAGATCAGAGAGCCATTGCAAACAGACGTAGTCCATTTCGTTGTTTCATGTATGTGTCGAATCCACTGTAGGGTTTCTTCGTCATTCATAGGGGTTTTATAATTGGGTGGACTGCAACCGGGAACAACAAGAATATCAGCGGAAGTAACTTCAGAAAAACTGTAATCGGCATGTAAATAACCCATATTGGAGTCAAGTTTGATTAACCCCTGTTTCTTAGCGACAAACTTCACTTCACATTTCAGCGTAGCAGCGAATACATCGTATGGACCAATTGCATCTAATGCGGTGATGCCGTCGAAAAGCAAGATTGCAACCTTCATGATGATCTCTCCTTTGAAATGGAATATTTTTCTGGCAAACAAATACTAACATACCTATACGGGGTATATCTATGTCGGGATTGTGACTAACTGTAAGGTTTTCTAATCCCGTGTAACGAAGAGGGATAAACAATAGGTATAGCAAAAAGCCGGTTACACCGTAAAACATGGTGAAAACCGGCTTTTTGCTAGCGGATTCTAACAATTATCTGGCTCCAACCAGCTTGCGCTCTTCCGTGTAAACAGGTTGGGTAGTGTTTTCGTTTGGTTGCTTTTGATCCACAGCATGAGACAGCTCATAAGGGAGGCAGAGCGGTACACCCGTGCGAGGATCAATAAGGATGTCTGCTTCGATGTTGAATACCTTACGCAGCATCTCAGGCGTCATGACTTCAACAGGGCTTCCCTCAGCGACAACGGTACCGCGAGAGATTGCAACCATGTGCTGTGCATAACGGGTTGCGTGGTTCAGATCGTGGACGACCATGACGATCGTACGATTTTCTTCGTCATTCAGCTTTTGCAGAAGCTTGAGAACCTCCAGCTGGTGAGCCATATCCAGGAATGTCGTAGGCTCATCCAGGAACAGGATGTCTGTTCCTTGCGCCAGTGCCATCGCAATCCAGGCGCGCTGGCGCTGACCACCGGACAGCTGGTCAACCGGACGATCATGGAAATCGACCATGCCGGTCATGGAGATAGCCCAATTTACAATCTCCTTGTCTTCCTTGCTCAAAGAGCCGAAGCCTTTTTGATGGGGGAAGCGGCCATACGTAACGAGCTCAGACACGGTCAAGCCATCGGGTGCGGTTGGGTTTTGCGGCAAAATCGCCAGTTGCTTGGCGACTTCCTTGGTCGATTGCTGGTGGATCGATTTTCCGTCCAAAAATACTTGTCCGCCGGTTGGTTTCATAATTCGGGCGAGAGTTTTGAGGATCGTCGATTTACCAGAACCATTTGCACCGACCAGGGCAGTGATTTTTCCAGAAGGAATGCTGATGTTCAAGTCTTTGACAATGGAAAGCTCACCGTATCCGATGTCCAGCTTTTGCGTGTATAAGCGCTCCACAATGGGCCAACTCCTTTTTAAAAAAGTATGTACGTATATAATCAATCGTAGTAATGATAATCATTTTCACTAAGTTAAAGTATATAACGGAACGAGGTCAAATTCAATATGTAAAAAGCCAACCTGCTCACATGCGTGAACAAATTGGCCTTGGGTTAACAAATGATTATCCAGTGTTAGTAGGTGATATGAGCGATGATCCCTTGTTCGTCGTCCAATACCAGCTCGATACCGGCAGAATAAGGGTTGCGCTGCATCTGGGTCTCCAGGTAGTAGCGAATCGCTTCAATCATATTCATCTCGATGAAGACTTGTTGGCGTTCCATCCAGTGTACTTCAGCAGAGAAGCCATACTCTTCGTCCCACATCAGCTCGACGGAGATGTCTTGTGGCTTCAGCTGCTTTTTGTAGGCTGCGTGAATGCAGATCGCATTAATGATATCTTGTTCGGAAAATGTTATCTTTTCCATGCGTTCAGTTCCTGTTCTTTCTCACGCTTGTTTTTGAAGTAGACGATCACTTTGCGGATCAGGATAATCACAGCGAGGATCGCCATCAGGTTGATCATGAAGCCAAGGATGGAGCCCAGGATACCCATGTCACCGAACAGGGACCCGAACAGCAAACCTGCCAGACCACCAATCATGAGACCTTTCATGAATCCGCCGCTTTTGCTTGCTGTAGCAGCAGGAGTTGTTGTTGTACCTTTATTAGTTGAAGCATTTACATTCGTATCTGCTTTGTTAGGCGTTTGCGTGTTCGTAGGAGCAGTATTAGAGTTGAAGGATTTTTTCCCGGACTTATAGCCTTTCGCGTCGGCATGATCAATGAATCCTCCGGCTGGAGCGAGTACGAGCATTACGGCAACCAACATCATGATGAGTTTTTTCATGTTATTTGAGTAGCCCCTCTCATTTAAATGACTTGTATATATAAGTTTACATGAATATCGAGCGGAATTCCAACGAACTTTCAGTGACGATCGGTCTAAATACCTACAAAAAAGCCCCTGACAAGCGATCTCGTCAGGGGTTCTTCGATTTACGCGCTCTTTTTCAGTTTTCGGGCTGCCCAGTTACCCAACGATTGAATGAGCTGTACCAGGACGACGAGGATAATGACGGTAATGATCATGACTTCGATGTCCCATTGCTGGTAGCCGTAGCGCAAGGCGAGATCGCCGAGTCCGCCGGCACCTACTGCCCCAGCCATAGCAGTAGCCCCAATCAAACCGATGGTTGCGATTGTCAGGCAGAGGACGATGCCAGGCCGTGCTTCACGCAGCATGATGCGAAAAATAATCTGCGTCCGGGATGCGCCCATCGCCTGGTACGCTTCGATAACGCCACGATCTACGTCATGCAGGGCCGTTTCCATAAGACGTGAGATGTAAGGTGACGTATAGACGATGAGCGGTACTATTGCTCCTTCAATCCCAATCGAAGTGCCCACGATCAACTCCGTAAAAGGAATGATGGCGACCATCAGGATGATAAAAGGCAGCGAACGCACAATGTTGATGATCGTATTCAGGGTGTGATAGATGATTTTGTTCGGGAAAAGGTGATTCGCTTGTGTGATGACCAACAGAATCCCGAGCGGAATTCCGATCAACGTCGCAATGAACAAAGAAATTCCAACCATGATGACAGTTTCTTGCAGAGATTGCCCGAATACCGGAATCATTTCAATCAGACGCTCCATTAGCTCCGCACCTCCTCTGGTGACACAATATCTACACGGTAGACGGATTCGCGCAAGTAGCGAATGCCATCCTGAATGGCCTGGTCTTCACCAGAAATGTGCAAAAGCAAAATGCCGAGCGCCGTTCCCTTAATGGTTGTAATCGAGCCGTACAACAGATTCGTACTAATCGGAAAACGTGCCGACAAGGTACCAAGAACAGGATCGAGAGCAGCATCACCGCGAAAGGCAACGCGAACAATTTTGGAAACGGGTCCGGTTTCTTTTATCTTGGACAAAATCTCCTGTGGTACCTGATCGTCGAAAACCGTTTTGATAAAATTACGGGTCGTTTGCTCTTGCGGATTGCTGAAAACATCCAGAACAGAGCCTTGCTCGATGACGACGCCATTTTCCATGATGGCTACCTGGTCGCAGATTTTTTTGATGACCTGCATTTCATGCGTAATTAGCACGATGGTCAGGTTGAACTTTCGATTGATGTCGAGCAACAGCTCCAGAATCGATTCGGTCGTCTGCGGGTCGAGAGCGGAAGTCGCTTCGTCACAGAGCAGGATTTCCGGATCAGTCGCAAGCGCACGAGCGATGCCCACCCGTTGCTTTTGTCCACCGGATAGCTGAGAAGGATAAGCGTTTGCTTTATCAGACAAGCCAACCAAGCCGAGAAGGTCTTCTACCTTGCGCTTAATGACATCTTTGGGGACGCGATTCATCCGCAAGATTTCCGCGACATTGTCAAAGACATTATAGGAAGAGAGCAGGTTGAAGTGTTGAAAAATAATCCCGATCTTTTTGCGAGCTTGCCGCAGCTCTTTTTCCTTGAGGGTCAGCATGTTCTGGCCATTGACGATCACAGAACCGCTAGTCGGCTTCTCCAACAGGTTGATGGTACGGAGCAGGGTACTTTTCCCTGCTCCGCTAAAGCCGATAACCCCGTAGATTTGCCCTTTTTCCACCTGCAGGGATACGCCCTTCAATGCTTCTACCTGCTTGTTTCCTACTTGATACGACTTATGAATATCGGTTAGCTGTATCATAACTAGTTCTCCTTGTTGTTCTTGATGTTCCTGGCGTCGACCTTACCAGGACGGCAGTACAGCTCCTTCAAAACGTTCGTCGATGAATTTTTTCACTTCTTCCGAACGGTAGATGTCCACCAGCTTTTTGACAGCTGGGTTGTCTTTGTTGGTTTCGTTGGCTGCCAAAATGTTTACATAGGGAGAGTCGGCCGTCTCAGCGAAGATCGCATCTTTTTGCGGGGAGTAGCCGGCTTCCATTGCGAAGTTCGTATTAATCGAAGCGACTTCTACGTTCTTCAGCGAGCGTGCCAGGAAAGCAGCCTCCAGCTCTTTGAATTGCAAATTTTTTGGATTTTCTACGATGTCCAGTGGTGTTGCGTTGTCACCCACGCCATCCTTGAGCTTAATCAAACCAGCTGCCTGATAGAGCAGCAGGGCACGTGCTCGGTTGGTCGGGTCGTTTTGAATGCCGACAACGCCGCCAGCAGGGATGTCCTCGACTTTTTTATGCTTGGTGGAGTACAGGCCCATCGGGTACGTCACGGTTTTTCCGACCTCGACGATCTTTGTTTTGTGATCTTGATTGAACTTCGCCAAGAACGGGATGGTTTGGAAGCTGTTTACATCGAGATTTCCTTTATCGAGAGCTTGGTTCGGCTGTACGTAATCGTTGAAAACGACGACTTCGACGTCGAGCCCTTTGCCTTTTGCGACTTCTTTTACTTTGTTGAGAATCTCTTCGTGCGGGCCGCCAGTGACGCCTACCTTGAGTGAGGTTTGTTCAGCAGCAGTGCCGCCGTTAGCAGGTGCAGCTTCTTGTTTACCGCCGCAAGCCGTTATGAGCGATGCAGCGAGCAGCAGTGTAGTGAGCAGTAGACCAGTCTTTTTCATGAAAATACCCCTTTTCTCTGGATGTAAGATGGAATAGAAAAAGCCTCTTCCGACAGAAGAGGCGAAGACTGCGAGTATGTATCCACACTGCAACAATACCTCTCTTATCTGTCGGAATAAATTCCGCTGGATTTGGCACCGTATCGTTTGCGATAGGTTGCCGAGGTGTCATAGGGCCAGTCCCTCAACCTCTCTTCATAAGAGAATGTGCTATGAAATTATCATTCCAAACATTGTTGTTAATTCTTATTTGGATAGTTGGATTATAACGACTGATTTTTTAGGTGTCAACTGTTTTTGCAAACGAATGACTTGGTGGAAAAATGTGAAATTGATCTAAATACGAATATTCTATTGAAGAATTGAAAAATCATTTGTATAATGAGAGCGAATGAACCCGATACCAGCTATCGCAGGTGATGACATGACTCTAGTGGACTCCAATGAAACCAGAAAAAAGCTGTCTGCCATCTATAATGAGATAGCAAAAGAGTTGTTCGGATTTGGAACGACTCTGCTCCGAGTCACGATTGAAAATCAGATGATTACGTTCCAAGCCAAGCATCGCCGCTCTCCGCGCTCACAAGCGTTGGAAGGAGAAGCACCGGCCCTCAAGCTCGAAGTCGATTTTCGGATGTCCCTTCTTTATAAGAAGAGACTGCGGGAGCGATTGGAAGAAGAGATGGGGTTGCCGTTGGAAGCCGTGCTGCGGGACTATGATGCGCCTACACAGTGGGCGATCACAAATGTTATTTTAGCTGAATCAGAACTGAATACCTGACGCAATCGTTCGGATTTTTTCTTTTGATCTATCTTAAGGGGAGACCGTAGACTTTGCGTAAAAACGGGTGTCACTTCTCTTTGTTTACGAAGAAAAGTGCTCTTGTTTAGAATGATAAGTTCTAATCAAGGGTACTTTTCTTTTTATTGTATCACCATATTTTGTCATCAAATGAACCCAACTGGAGGAGAATTACGATGAAAAAATTACTTGCTGGAATCCTGTCTTTTTCTATGATGTCACTGGCTCTCGCTGGCTGTGGCAGCAATGATCAACCACAAGCGGGAGGAGCTGGCGGCGAAGCCAAGGGTGAGCCACAAAAGCTGGTCATCTCCACATGGGGCTTTTCCGAAGACTTTTTCCGCAAAGAAGTATATGAGCCGTTTGAAAAAGAACATAACGTGAAAATTGTGCTGGAAATCGGGAACAACGCAGAGCGTCTGAACAAAATTCGCCAAGGAAGCTCCGATGTAGACTTGATCTACCTCTCTGACTACTATGCACAGCAAGGGATTGAGAGTGGCGCATTTGAAAAAATCGACCGCAGCCGCATCCCGAACATGGATCAAATCTACGACATCGCCAAAGCACCACTGGGCGAGGAGTACGGTCCAGCTTACACGATTGGCCAATTCGGGATTGCCTACAATCCAAAGCTCGTGAAAACCGAGATCAAGGATTGGAAAGACCTGTGGAACCCAGAGCTGACGGGCAAGCTGACACTGCCTAGCATTACGTCCACAACTGGCCCGATGGTTCTCGACAGTGCTTCTACGGTCGCGGGCAGCAAGGAATTTAACGAGGATCAAGCCTTCGCGAAAATGAAAGAAGTCAACCAAAGTGTAGTGAAGTTCTACGATAAGACTTCCGAATACGTGAACATGTTTGGTCAAGAAGAAATCGGCGTAGGACCGATCATGGAAATGTACTTCAAAGACATCAAAGCCGCTGTTCCAGAAGCTGTTTTCGTACAACCTGCAAGCGGCGGATATGCGGTCATGAATACGGTTAACATCGTAAAAGGCTCGAAAAACAAAGCACTGGCTGAAGACTTCATTAACTACCAGCTGAGCAAGGAAGTTCAGGAAAAAACAGCAAAAGCAAAAATCGATTCTCCTGTAAACAAGTCTGTTCAACTGACAGAAGAAGAAGCAAAAGGCGTAACGTACGGGGAAGAAACCGTAAGCAAGCTGAAAATGCTGGACATGAAATTCGTTAACGAGCACTCCAAAGCATGGATTGACCGTTGGAATCGTGAAATCACGCAATAACGAACGATAGAAAAACAAAGGTCGAGGGTATAGACAATTTCGGATATACCCTCGTTTTCATGATGAACGTGAGGAGGACCACTCGTGCAAAAGATCATTCTTGACGTGGATACGGGCATTGATGATGCGCTTGGCATTATTCTCGCTGTGAAGAGCGGGCAATTTGATCTGGTTGGCATCACTACGGTGAATGGCAACGTATCGCTACGAAAAGCCACAGAAAACACATGCAAAATTCTCGATTTCTTGCAAGTCGGCGAGCAAATCCCTGTTGTCTGTGGAGCATCTGAACCTCTGCTGCGGCCGTTGTTTTTCGAGCACGCTGTACATGGTGAAGATGGCTTGGGAGGTGCCCTTGCCGGAGTTCCGATTTACAAGGAACCGACTGCTGGCTTTGCTCCTGATTTCATTGTGGAAAACGTACTCGCGCATTCCGGAGAGATTACGCTCATCATGACGGGGCCGCTGACCAATTTGGCACTGGCGGTGAAAAAATGCCCAGAGCTGGTCCAACACGTCAAGGAAGTCATTTTCATGGGTGGAGTGGTCCGCGAGCATGGCAATGTGACGCCGGTTGCGGAGTATAACATGTACGTCGATCCTGAGGCAGCCAAGGTTGTGTTTCATGCTGGATTCCCGCAATTGACGCTGGTTGGATTAGATGTGACGCGAAGAGTGTTGCTAAACGAGGAGCATATTCGCGAGCTAGGAGATACACCGATGGGCGAGTACGTAAGACAGAGTACGTCTGATTACCTCCATCGCTATTTCGGGCGAAATGGCGTCTATGCGTGCGCCATGCATGATCCATTGGCTGTCGCAGTCGCACTCGATCCCAAGCTGGTGAAGACGCAGAAACTGTATGTAGATATCGAAACGAGAAGTGAGCTGTGTGATGGGCAAACGGTTTGCGACTTTCAAAACCGCCTGAAAAAAGAACCGAACATAAACGTCTGTCTGGACGTAGATGCAGATGCGTTCTTTGCGCGTTTTATCGGCGCATTGAAAGCCTGACGATACCGTGAACAGGAGTTAATCAGATGAGAAAAACGGGTCTTTATTTATTGCTGTTGCCGGGTGTGCTGTTTTTGACGCTGTTCATGGTCATTCCAATCGTGATGACGATTGCATCCACCTTTTATCAAGATGGTAGCTTTACGATTCAAGGCTATCTGCAATTTCTTACCGACGCGTACTTCCTGAAAATTATGCTGACAACGCTACAGGTCAGTCTGGTCACGACGATTGCGTGTGTTCTGATTGGTTTTCCTGCCGCGTACTACATTTCCAAGCTGGGCCCACGCAAAAAGGGTATCTTGCTGGCATTGGCGATTTTTCCTTTGCTGACTAGCTCTGTCGTGCGGTCGTTCTCTTGGATGATTATTCTCGGAAAAAAGGGCTTATTGAACAGCTCGTTGCTTGCAATCGGGCTCATCGATAAGCCGTTGGAAATATTGTATACGCCGACTGCGATGATGATTGGTTTGATTCATCTGTTCCTGCCGCTGATCATTATTACGCTGGTAGGGGTGATGGAAAACATCGACCCAGATTTGCTGAAGGCGGCGGAGAGCTTGGGTGCTTCCAAGTTAACTGCCTTCTGGAAGGTCATTGTGCCACTTAGTGTACCGGGACTCATCATCGGTAGCATTCTGGTGTTTGTCGGAAGCTTGACCGCCTACACCACGCCTGCCCTGCTAGGTGGAAAACAGCGGGTCATCTCCACGTTCCTGTATCAAAATGCGATTACGCTCAATGACTGGCATTTGGCATCCGTCATTGCCACGATCATGATTGTCATTACATTTGTCGTCATCTATTTCATGAACAAGCTGGCGACGAAATTAAATCCGAAGGGGTAGAAGCTATGCAGGAGAAAAATCGCGGGTTGGCCCTGTTTACCTCTCTCGTCTTTCTGTTTTTGTTAGGGCCGCTCATTATCATTTCTTTTACGTCGTTTGAGCCGGGGAGCGTCTTGAAGTTTCCGCCGGAGGGCTTTTCCTGGCGGTGGTACGAAAACATTTTCAATGTAGAAATGTTCATGACGACATTCAAGACGTCGATGTTCGTTTCCTTGCTGGGGAATCTCTTGGCGCTCTTGTTGGGGATTCCAGCAGCCTATGCGCTCAGTCGCTTTGATTTTCGTGGCAAGGGCATTTTGAATGGCATTTTCATCTCACCTGTCCTGATTCCAGGTATTGTTATGGGCTTTGCCATGCTGAAATACGTCATTGTCGTATACAATTTGCCGATTTATGCGGGACTTCTCGTCGGTCATACGGTGCTGATGCTTCCGTTTATCATTCGCGTCATTGCATCTTCCTTGTCCAATTTTGACTTCGCTATTGAAGAAGCGGCTTTAAGCCTTGGGGCAGGTCGTCTCGAAACCTTTTTCAAAGTCGTCTTGCCGAATATTCGCTCCGGAATTATTGCTGCGATTCTGATCGCTTTTCTGGAGTCGTTCAACAACGTAGATATCTCTGTTTTCATGACGGGACCAGGGGTAAGCACGCTGCCAATCCAGATGCTGACGTACGTAGAAAACAACTTCGATCCGACGATCGCCGCTATTTCCGTGCTGCTCATGATTTTTACGGCTATTCTCATGTTTATCATTGAACGTCTGATGGGGCTTTCCTACTTTACAAAACGATAACGGAGGCATCAACTCATGGCATTGCTCACG
The DNA here is from genome assembly GCF_000282075.1 of Brevibacillus sp. BC25. Classification (NCBI taxonomy): domain Bacteria; kingdom Bacillati; phylum Bacillota; class Bacilli; order Caryophanales; family Paenibacillaceae; genus Brevibacillus; species Brevibacillus sp. BC25. Next base: position 47,401 of record NZ_AKIX01000062.1, on the reverse strand, counting down.
CTGGAAAACGTATCGGTTGCCTATGACAATCAATATATTTTGCAAAACTTCAATCTCAATATCGAAAAAGGACAGCTCATCTCTTTGCTCGGTCCGAGCGGTTGCGGAAAGACGACGACACTCCGACTGATTGCAGGTTTTCTGGAAGCAAAAGATGGCCGTTTCATGTTTGACGGAAAAGATTATACGCGGGTTCCGGTCAACAAGCGCAACTTCGGGTTTGTGTTCCAGAGCTATGCGCTGTTTCCACACCTTTCTGTTTTCGATAACGTGGCATTCGGCTTGCGCCTGCGCAAGGTCAATGAAACAGAGGTAAAGACCCGGGTGCAGCAAATTCTCGAAGTCGTGAGTCTCGGCGGCTATGAAAAGCGTTTCCCGAAGGAGCTGTCCGGTGGTCAAAGACAGCGCGTGGCGATTGCTCGGGCACTGGTGATTCAGCCTGACCTGCTGTTGTTCGATGAGCCGCTCAGTAACCTCGATGCCAACCTGCGGATCAACATGCGCGTAGAAATCCGTCGCATTCAGCAGGAGCTGGGAATTACGACTGTGTACGTATCGCATGATCAGGAGGAGTGCTTCTCCATCTCGGATCAGGTAGCGATCATGAACAAGGGTGTGATCGAGCAGCTCGACGATCCAGCCACGATTTTCAAATATCCGAAGACGGAGTTTATCGCTCGCTTTATCGGTTTTACCAACTTCATCGACTTCGCAGAGCGCACCGAGCAGAACGGAGAAATTGGCCTGCGTGTCGGTGACCATCATTTTACCGCGTCCAAAAATCCGGGCACGGCGAATCCGTCTGGCAAAAAATGCGCAATGCGACCAGATGACCTCCTTGTGACAACAGAAGAGAGCACCGAGTCGGGAATGAACCGTCTGCGCGGAACGGTAAAGGTAAGCACGTTTTTGGGACGCAGCTATCAATATGTCGTGGAAACAGAGTTGGGCGACTTCACGGTCAATCAGGAAATGGAGACGCCGTACAAGACTGGCCTGAACGTCAATCTGCTGTTTCCAAAAGACAAAGTGATACTCGTGGACTAAAGACAGGAGGTTATTTTCGTGAAGGTCGATTTGTTGATTCAAGACGTCCAAGTGTTTAATAGCTATTTTAAAAAGTTCATCAAAGGAAACGTCGCTGTTTTGGATGGACGATTCTTCTATATTGGGGAGCGGAGTACGGAAACATTTGAAGCTGCCGAGATCGTGGACGGACAGGGCCGCTACATGATTCCTGGTTTGGTCGATATTCACTTGCATATTGAGAGCACGATGGTGACGCCTGAGACATTTTCCTTTGGTTTGATTCAAAACGGAGTGACGACGATCGTACCAGAGCCGCATGAGATGGCCAATGTGTTCGGAATCGAAGGGATCAAAGAGATGATTCGTGCGAGCCGTGATTGTGTCGTTGATATGTTGTACGCGATCCCGAGCTCCGTACCAGCTACCTCGATGGAAACGACAGGTGGGTCTGTCGAGATTGCAGATATGGACGAGCTCTTGCGTTCCGAAGAGATCATTTGCCTCGGCGAAATCATGAATTACGTAGACATCATCAAGGACCCTGACTGCAAGACGAATCGCATCCTGGAGCATATCCGCAAGACGTATCCAAAGCTCGTCATCGAGGGGCACGTCCCGAAATTGCTTGATTTGGACCTGCATCGCGTCATTTATGCGGGAGTGGACTCCGATCATACGCACCAGACACGTGAGGGCATGGAAGCGAGAATTGCAGCGGGCATGTTTCTGGAGATTCAAGAAAAATCAATGACGGATGAAGTCATGGACTTTTTTGTAAAGGAAGATGTTTCTGAGCATTTTTGTTTTGTGACGGATGATGTGATGACCGATTCTTTGGTTAATCGTGGACATTTGAACCATATCGTGAAAAAAGCCATTAAAATGGGCATGCAGCCAGAGCGCGCGATCTACGCGAGTACATTTACCCCAGCCAGACGTATGAACATGACGGATCGAGGGGCGATTGCTCCTGGTAAAATAGCGGACTTCCTGTTGGTGTCTGATCTGCATGAACTCAATATCGAACGCGTCTATAAAAATGGGAAGAAAGCTTACGACGTCAAGGAAGAGTACCGACAAGTGGTCAAAGAGAAGCAGTTTCCTGCGCACTTTTATGAGAGCATCAAGCTATCGCCACTTACAGAGCAAGACTTCCACGTCACAGTAGATGTGCCGGACAATCGTTATCCATGTCGGGTCATGCTCGTTCAAAACGGTTCTACTTTTACAGAGGATCACCGTGGAATCGCTGAGGTGCGGGAAGGACAACTCTTGTGGGAGGAGAGCCCGTACGGCTTAATCGCCGTCTTTGAACGCTATGGCAAAAACGGTAACCGCGGCTATGGCTTGATCAGCGGCGATACGATCAAGCGAGGGGCTGTAGCCACCAGTTATTCGCATGACAACCACAATCTCTTGGTTGTCGGACACAATCCGCACGATATGATGGTCGCAGCCAATGAAGTCATCCGCAACCAGGGCGGCTTTTATGTAGTCGAGGATGGCAAGGTGATCGCGAGCCTTCATTTGCCGGTCGGAGGCATTTTGACAGAGGAACCATTGGAAAAAACCGCAAAGGAAGTCGAACAACTACGCCGTGCTATGGAGTCGCTCGGTTACGATCACTACAACCCGATCATGTCGATCAGCACGCATTCCTTACCGGTCAGTCCAGCCTTGAAGCTGACGGATCTGGGGTTGATCGATGTAAATGACGGGAAAATAGTTCCGTTGCTTTTGATGTGATAAAAGTTGTCTGCTGAGAATATTATTTTCGGCAGGCAACTTTTTTTGATCAAAAAGTCCCGAAAGATGCATATAAATTTTCATGCATAGGTATACACTCCTGAATAATCTCCTATTTCCTTACTGGAATTCAGGTAATTGGTAGGTTTTGGTTTAGGTATTCAGAATCTGTAATACTGGAAAAATTTTCTGTAATATGGTATTCGATCCTAATCCAGAAAAGAGGAGATAAATAAATGGATAACGTAGGGTTGAGAAACAAACTGTTCAGTAAAGGGCTGTCGCTTTTGTTCATGCTGGCAATGATGCTGGTGGCGGGCGCAGCTACTCTCGTGTTCGCTGAGAAGGCCTCAGCTCACGGGTACATCGAATCACCAGCGAGTCGCTCTTACTTGTGTAAGACGGGGCAAAACACAGGCTGCGGTCAAATCCAGTATGAACCGCAAAGCGTGGAGGGAATCGGTTCGTTCCCGCAATCGGGTCCTGCCGATGGTGAATTTACCGGTGCAGGCCGTTATCCTGAGCTTTACACACAAACAGCAGATCGCTGGACCAAGGTTACCTTGCAGGGTGGACAAAATGCGTTTACTTGGAATCTAACAGCCCCGCATAGTACAGCGGAGTGGAAATATTACATCACGAAAAAAGATTGGAATCCTAACAAACCGCTTGCCCGAGCGGATCTGGAACTGTTCTGCTCGTTCCAGGACGGAGGGAAAAGACCGCCATTCACGGTAACGCATTCGTGCAATGTACCGACAGATCGTAGCGGTTACCACATTATTTTGGGTGTTTGGGAAATTGCTGATACGGGCATGGCCTTTTACCAAGCAATTGACGTGAATTTGATTAACAATGGAACAGGTATCATAGAAAAGCCTACCGTTCCTGGCAATGTGACTTCTGTATCACAAACAGCTACAAGCATTGAGCTTGGCTGGACAAAATCCGTGGCAACTGACGGAATCAAGCAGTACGATGTGTATCGCGATGGCAAATTAATCGCATCTACCAAAGAACCAGCATACACGGACAAAGATTTGACGCCTGCTACGGCTTACAGCTACACCGTTGTGGCAGTCGATGGCAAAGGGAAAGAGTCTAACGCTAGCAAAGCACTAACCGTTCGCACAAAAGCAGAAGATATCGTGGATACAGAAGCACCGACGGCACCAGCAGGAATCATGACTCACCATCCAACAGAGACAGAAATCGACCTCATGTGGAGTCCTTCCCGTGACAATGTTGGTGTGGTGAAATATGAGATTTACCGTGATGGCTCCCACGTAGGAACAGTTGAGCGGCCTTCCTTTGTCGATAAAGGATTAACGGCAGGAACATCTTATACGTATACGATCAAGGCAGTTGATGCTGCAGGAAATATTTCCGAAGAGAGCGCACCTTTTGCTGCAAGCACAACGGAGAAAAAGCCTGAAGTACCAGGTGAAATTGCTGAGTGGGATTCCTCTGCTGTGTATGTACAGGGCAACCGTGTCTTGTATGATGGAATGGAATTCGTAGCAAAATGGTGGGTTACTGGTGAACAGCCAGACCGTTCCGATGCGTGGAAACTGGTGAGCGATGTCGTACTGTCGTGGGATTCCAGCAAAGCGTATGATGGTGGAGCGCAAGTGAACTACGGAGACAAGGTTTATGAAGCAAAATGGTGGACCAAGGGCGAAGAGCCAGGGAAAGCCGATGTATGGAAGCTGGCTGAATAATGTAGCAAAGCCCGGGTGAACTGCCTGGGCTTTGTTGTGTAAATGCAGCCACTATTTTGCTGATTCCTACTTGTTTTGATATACTTATAATTTGAACGATAAACAGTCTCCGACCACAGTTGATGCGGGATTGTTTGCCCATCTTATAAGGTTAGAAGGAAATGAAAAATGAATGAAACCTATTCGCTAAAAGAAAAATGGCGACAGTTTTTGGCTGTTTTGCTTCCGATCTTGATATCACAACTGGCGCTGTTTTCGATGACGTTCGCTGATACCATCATGTCTGGACATGCCAGTCCGACAGATTTGGCGGGGGTAGCGATTGGGGCTAGTCTATGGACACCTGTTCAAGCAGGCTTGACGGGGATTCTGATGGCTGTCATGCCGATGGTTGCACAGATGGTTGGGGCAGGGAAACAAAATCAGGTGCCTTACACGGTCATGCAGGCCTTGTATTTGAGTGTAGGGATTGCGGTCGGTGTCATCATCGTCGGTGGTTTGGTGCTTGATCCGATCCTGAACTGGATGCAATTGGAGACTGAGGTGCGCACGATTGCTCGCGGCTTCCTGCATGCAATCGCTATTGGAATTATTCCGATGTTTCTTTATACGGTGTTCCGTTGCTTTATCGACGCATTAGGACAAACACGGGTAACGATGTTCATTACCCTGCTTTCGTTGCCGATTAACGTACTACTGAACTACGCTCTTATCTTTGGTAACTTTGGTTTGCCTCGACTGGGTGGAATCGGTGCCGGGCTTGCATCTGGCATAACGTACTGGTGTATTTTGCTGATTACTCTGTTTGTCGTGAATCGTGTACATCCATTCGTTGAGTTCGGTTTGTTCTCCCACTTTCATCGGATCTCGATGAAAGCATGGAAAGAGCTGCTGAAGCTGGGGCTTCCCATCGGATTCTCGATCTTTTGCGAGGTTAGCATTTTTGCGGCCGTCACTTTGTTCATGAGTGAATACAGCACGATTACGATTGCGGCGCATCAGGCCGCGATGAACTTCGCTTCATTCCTGTACATGGTGCCATTGAGCATATCCATGGCGTTGACGATTGTCGTCGGCTTTGAGGTTGGAGCCAAAAGGTTCCGGGACGCGAAGCAGTACAGTTATTTGGGGATAGGTATCGCTCTTGGTATCGCCCTTTTGTTCGGAATCAGCTTGCTGATGTTTAGCAAGCAGGTGGCTGGTTTTTACACGACCGACATCGAGGTGTTGGAGCTTGCCCAGCATTTCTTGATGTACTCGATCCTCTTCCTGATCTCTGATGCCGTCGCGGCTCCTATTCAAGGGGTACTGCGCGGGTACAAGGACGTGACCATTACCTTTATCGTTGCGCTGATATCTTATTGGGTGATTGGCTTGCCTTTGGGATACATTCTGGCGAAATTCACTTCGCTTGCAGCATTCGGATACTGGATTGGTCTGATTACGGGGTTGGCTGCTGGTGCCATCTTCCTTTTTGGACGTCTGCTGTCGTTACAGAAACGCATGATTCGCAGCCATTCATAAGGAAACAGATAAGCGGAAAATCCCTAATGTGGGGGTTTTCCGCTTTTTGCATGAAGAATGAAAGCCCCGTTTACACTAGATGAAAGACCAGATATACTTCTTATCATAGACGATGGAAGATAACCTGACATCAATGCAGATGGGGGGAGAGACTCATGTCACTCTCGGTATTCACGACGTATGATTTTTTGCTAAAACTAGGAGTTGCACTATTTCTAGGCTTGATGATTGGTATGGATCGGCAGCTCAAGCACAAGCCGCTGGGTGTAAAAACCAGCATGGTTATTTCGGTTGCGAGCTGTCTCATTACGATTGTCTCGATTGAATCCGTGCATCGGTTCTCCGTTCCTGGACACACGAATATGGACCCGCTGCGCTTGGCTGCTCAAATTGTGAGCGGTGTAGGTTTCCTTGGGGCTGGTGTTATTCTACGCCGGAGTAATGATGTCATTTCGGGTTTGACCACAGCATCGATGGTCTGGGCAGCTTCTGGACTTGGGATTGCAGTAGGAGCAGGATTTTATTTTGAGGCAGTGACCGCGACGCTCCTCATTATTTTGGCGATTAATTTGTTCCCGATCATTCTTCGCTTGATTGGTCCAGAATCGCTTAGACAAAGAGATTTGTCGATCAAGATTGTGGTCGAAGGCGGGGGCGATTTGGATTTGGTGTTCAAGCAGATTAAGCACCTCGAACTGCAAGTCAAGCGGGTGAAGGTCAAAGACTTGGACAATAGTTTGCAAAAGCTGGAAATGATGATTACAGCATCGGAAAATACGTATACGACGGATATATACAGCTTGCTGAAGGCCGTCGATCATGTCATTTCGGTAGAAGTAGAAAGCAGATAATAAGGAATACTAGAAGACGGAGGCCATGTGTGGCTTTCGTCTTTTTTATTTCAAGTGGCTGTAGTGAGGGAAGAAGCGCATTTCCAGTCTACGCTTCGGCCTCCGCCCTGCTGATGGTGAAGACTGTCCGCTCCGGAAAAAATGGCGGGAGCGCTTCAAACGTAGATGTTTCGAAGAAGGATTTCATAAGTGAAGCTGAAATTCCCCGCCATTTTTCCCTGCGCTGGGTCGGGCTCCAGAGGCGCTTGGACTGGAAATGCGCTTCTTCTACGCGGCTTTTGTTTACTTCTTGAAAGGGTGCTCATGAAGTCTCCCTGAATCACTTACAAAACGTTGTAAAAGCTCCTACTACACTCAATCGATGCGAAAGCACTGTCACATGTCTGGAAGGAGACCGCCCGAACGAAGAGAGGATACAGGCGACTGGAAGACATGTGGCAGGGCTTCCCCCGACCCCAACCGTTTGAGGGCAACATTATTTTTCATTTTTCCAGAAAAAACACTTCATCCCTTGATAACAAGAATGAAAATCATTATCATTTTAATAGAGAAGAACTGCTTCATTTCCTTTTTGACATAAGTAAAATGTTCGATATTGAGGAGGATGCGAGATGGAATTCAGAATTGAAAAGGACACGATTGGAGAAATCAAGGTTCCGGCGGATAAGCTGTGGGGCCCCCAAACACAACGCAGCTTCCAAAACTTTGAAATCGGCGAAGAAAAAATGCCGCTTCCACTGATTCGCATGTTTGCCATCCTGAAAAAAAGCGCTGCTCTAGCGAATCAAAAGCTGGGCAAGCTCGACAATGAAAAGTCAGAAGCGATTGTGGCGGCAGCAGATGAAGTGATCCAAGGAAAATGGGATGAGCATTTCCCGCTGGTTGTCTGGCAAACTGGCAGCGGCACGCAATCCAACATGAACGTCAACGAAGTCATTGCTCACCGCGCGAACCAATTGCTGCAAGAGAAGGGCAGCTCGACTCGCATCCACGCCAACGATGATGTGAATAAATCGCAGAGCTCCAATGATACATTCCCGACAGCGATGCACATGGCTGGACTGGTCGCTATCGAGGAGCAAGTACTGCCTGCAATTAAGCTGCTACAAGCAACGCTGAAAGAAAAAAGCGAAGCCTATATGGATATCATCAAAATTGGTCGTACGCATTTGCAGGACGCGACTCCGCTGACGCTGGGCCAAGAATTCAGCGGTTGGGTACGCATGCTGGAAAAATCGGAAAAGATGATCAAGGAGAGCAATGAGTACCTGCGTGAGTTGGCGATTGGCGGTACAGCGGTAGGAACAGGCATCAATGCGCACCCGCGCTTCGGTGAAATGGTCGCAGCAGAAATCAGCAAGGAAACCAACCACCAATTCGTGACCGCAGAAAACAAGTTCCACGCGCTGACCAGCCATGACGAGCTTGTTCATGTACATGGCGCCCTGAAAGCACTGGCTGCGGATCTGATGAAAATCGCCAACGACGTGAGATGGCTGGCGAGCGGCCCACGTTGCGGAATCGGTGAACTTATCATTCCGGCGAACGAGCCAGGCAGCTCCATCATGCCAGGGAAGGTGAATCCGACACAAAGCGAAGCGATGACGATGGTCGTATGCCAAGTGATGGGCAACGATGCTGCCATTGGCTTTGCTGCTAGCCAGGGGAACTTTGAACTGAATGTGTTTAAGCCAGTGATTATCTACAACTTCCTGCAATCCGCAAGATTGTTGGCAGACGCGATGAAGTCCTTCAATGACAATTGCGCAGTAGGTATCGAGCCTGATCTGACAGTGATCAAAGAAAACCTGAACAACTCGCTGATGCTGGTGACGGCACTGAACCCGCATATCGGCTATGAAAATGCGGCAGCAGTTGCGAAGCTGGCTCACAAAGAAGGCATCACACTCAAGGAAGCGGCGATCAAGAGCAATTTGCTGACCGAAGAGCAATTCGATCAAGTCGTGCGTCCTGAACAAATGATTCATCCAAAAGAATAGCATCTTCATAAACAAAACCGATGGTCCCGTGATTGTGGCCATCGGTTATTTTTTTAAGAACCATTACAGATGCGATCCGCCACTGGCGTCAATCAATTGACCGGTTACCCAACGGCTGTCCGAGGAAGCGAGAAAGGCGGCAATATCCGCTACATCACCAGGCTCTCCCCATCTGTTGAAGGTGGAAAGTCCAGCGGCGTACTTCTGCCCATCCGGATTATTTTGCAACGTGCCGGCATTCATCTCCGTGTTAATAATGCCAGGCAGGATCGCGTTTACCGTAATGTGACGGCTCCCCAGTTGTTTAGCCAGAGCTAGCGTTAGTGTGTTAACAGCCCCCTTCGATATACTATAAGTGAACACACTTGGGGAAGCTGCACGAGTCACAAAGGATGAGAGATTGATGATGCGGCCTTCCTCTCTTAAGCGAGGCAAAGCTTGTTGGATCATAAAAAACGGCGCTTTGACATTGATGTTCATGACCTCGTCAAACGATTCCTCGGTAGCCTCTTCCAATGTTAAGATTTGTCCGATCCCAGCGTTATTGACGAGAATGTCAAAACGATGATCTCCTGTACGTTTCTGCAGTGCTTCGTCCAATGTCGCATATAAATCGCGAATGCCATCAAGGGTACGCAAGTCCGCACCGATTGCGAAAGCTTGGCCTCCCGTTCGTTCAATCTCATGTACGACTGCTTCTGCTTCTTCTTGTCGTCTTCCATAGTGTACGACGACCAATGCGCCATCCTGTGCCAGACGTAATGCGATGCCACGACCAATCCCACGGCTTGCTCCGGTTACCAATGCAATTTTCCCTTTTAAATTACTCATGGTTTCATCTCCCTTGATTGAAATTCAAGTTAGTTATAACACAAGGGGATGTTTGAAATATTGCTCTCTCATTCGCTCGGTTGGTCTCGTGAACGGAATGGCGATAATGTTAGAGAACAATTACTTGCTTTACCTTTTCTTTAACAATTCTTGTTATAGTGATGCTATCTATATCTACCATGTACGAGTTCGGAGGTGTTTGTCCGTGAGGATTTTGATTGTAGATGACGACAAAGAGATTGTAGAGCTGATGGCGATATATTTGAGCAACGAAGGGTATGAGATCGAAAAGGCTTTTGACGGTCTGGAAGCGATGGAGAGGCTGGGGCAGAAGCCGATCGATCTCGTCATTCTGGATGTGATGATGCCGAATCTGGATGGGCTGGAAGTTACCAAGCGAATACGAAAAAACTCGACCATCCCCATTCTGATGGCGAGTGCCAAAACGAATGATATGGACAAAATCCTGGGCTTGATGACGGGCGCAGACGATTACGTGGCGAAGCCGTTTAATCCGCTGGAAGTGATTGCGCGGGTCAAGTCTCTCCTGCGACGGTCGAACTACACGCAGCCAAGCAAACAGGATCATGTGATTGAGGCGGGGCCATTGATTATCGACAAGCAAAGTCACTTCGTGCAGACAAAAGAAGGCACCCCGATCAAGCTGACGGCATTGGAATTTTCCGTCCTGCATCTTCTGGCAAGTCATCCGAATCGAGTATTCAGCTCGGAAGAAATTTTTGACCGCTGCTGGAAAATGGAGAATTTCGTTTCCTACAAGACGGTGATGGTTCACATCAGCAACCTGCGGGAAAAACTGGAGAAGGCGACCAATGGCGAAAAGGTGATACAGACGGTCTGGGGGGTCGGCTATAAAATTGAAGCTTAGAGCCAAGGATTTTATCCGCATCCTTTTCGATTTGCTGCTTGGCCTCATGATCATCTACGCTGTTTTTCAGTTGGCTGCTTTTCTCGCTAACAACTATTTCTACAACATCCCGCAAATCAGAGATTACATCTGGAAGCTGCGGGTCAATTTCGATATCAATTCCTTTAAAATCCCGATTATTTTAATCGCGACGGGTATGTTTGTAGCGTGGTCTGTCATTCGTATCCGCAAGTACCTGGAACAAAAGCAGATGGAGCAAATCATAAACGAACTGCATTTCATTGCGAAAGGCAATTATCATCACCAGATTTCCATTCGTCCGAACGGCAGCTTGGGCCAAGTCGTCGATAGCATCCATGCTCTGGTCAAAAGCGCCTTGGATGCGATGGAGGAGGAGCGGCGGCTGGAACAATCGAAGGATGAATTGATTACCAATGTTTCCCATGATCTGCGAACGCCGTTGACCTCCATAATTGGCTACCTGGGACTGATTGAGCAGAACAAATACAAGGACGAGGAGAAGCTCAAGCATTACGCTCATATCGCCTATGAAAAGGCCAAACAGATGAACGTACTCGTCAATGATTTGTTTGAGTACACGAAGGTCCGCAATCGCGGGGCGTATTTGAAGCGAACGCAGTTTGACTTGGTAGAACTGGTTGAGCAAGTATCGGTCGGCTTTCGACTCGTGGCGAATGAGGCAGGGCTGCGTTTAATCGTAGATACGCCTGATCAAAAAATCGAAATGGCGGGAGATACCGACAAGCTCGTTCGTGTTCTGGAAAACCTCATTTCCAACGCTGTGAAATACGGACGCGATGGTACGGAAATTATCATTCGCGTCTTTCAGCAAGGAGAAGGTATCGCGATTTCTGTCGCCAATAACGGAGCGCCGATCCCGGCTGAATATGTGCCGAGCTTGTTTGAACGCTTTTTTCGGGTGGAGGGCTCACGCTCGAAAGAGACAGGAGGCTCGGGTCTCGGTCTCGCTATCGCCAAAAGCATCATCGATCTGCACCAAGGCAGCATTTCCGTCGAAAGCACAAACGAATGTACAACCTTTACCGTTTGGCTACCACGTACAATTTCAAGCATTTGAGAAAAGCTTTACTTTTTCTTTACCTTTCGTTTCCGTTAATTTTAATCGAAAAGTCTATCCTGACTGCATGAAGGTTACAGCCTTTGTTTTTGCAGATGTAGGAGGGCTTTTTTTATGAGGAAAACAACATGGGCTGTGCTCATGCTGACCATATTCGTCGGGTTGACGCTTTTGCGCGATTCAGACTCAGTAGAAGCAGATTGGAAATTCCAAGGACCCATTACGCTAACGGAAAAAACATACGAGAAGGTCGATGCACAGGCAGCGATTCTGTTGGATAGCCAGACAGGAGAAATCATGTACGAACAAAATGCCGATACGTCTTACCCGGTAGCAAGCATGTCAAAAATGCTGACCGAATATATGCTCCTCGAAGCCATTAAGGAAGAGCGAATCGATTGGGATGACGAGATCGTCGTATCTGGGAGTGCGGCTGCGACTGGGGGATCACGGGTCCATCTTGTCGCAGGAGAGGCCTATCCGATAAAAGACTTGTATGAAGCGATGGCGATTGGCTCTGCAAACAATGCAGCGGTGGCAATCGGCGAATATTTGGCGGGCAGCACCTCCGCCTTTGCGGAACAAATGAATTTGAAGGCAGCCGAACTGAATCTGAGGTCTTCCTCGTTTGTGAATACGACCGGATTGGATACTGGATATGGACAAAATGAAATGACAGCTCGCGATGTAGGAATGCTCGCGTACCACTTGCTCAACGACTTCCCCGATATTGTCAAATTGACGGTCGAGCCATCCGTGGAGCTGGCTTCCACCAAAGAGAATGTCGCTAATACAAACCTCATGCTCAATGGGGAAAACGCTGACTGGAGTGTCGCAGGGCTAGACGGGCTCAAAACGGGTTATACGACTGCTGCGGGGTATTGCTTCACGGGTACAGCGAAGCGGGGGGACAAGCGGCTCATTTCTGTCGTAATGGGCGCTGAAGAAGATGCCACTCGTTTTACAGAGACAAAAAAGCTAATGGAGAGAGGGTTTGACAATGGATAACGTGCAAAAAATGGAGAGACCGACAGAACTGCTTGCTATTGCTGGTTATGCAGTGTTTGCCCTTTACTTGTTTCTCGTCGTGAAGGTACTGCTGTTTAAATTCGGCAGTTTGGATGTCACCTTGCTATTAGATCAGTGGAAAATCATTTGGAGCGATCCGTCTGTGATTGTGGAGCGGTTGCGCTACCGAAGTAATTTGGTGCCGTTTCATGAAATCGAAAACTATGTCAGATTGATTCGAAATAACCAAAGCTGGCATAGTGCGGTGAACTTCGTAGGCAACGTGATCGCCTTCATGCCACTAGGATTCCTGCTGCCACTCCTGTTTCCAAAAAAAGCCGGTTCCCTGTTCAGAGTCATCCTGCTATCCCTGATGCTTAGTCTCGGTGTCGAACTGACACAGCTCGTGATGGATGTAGGAACGTTTGATGTCGATGATTTGCTCCTGAATACAGCGGGCGGGATATTCGGGTATATCGTGTACTTGTTCATTTGGGTCATACAGAAAAAACGGTTCATCTATTCGGTAACTTCATAGGCTACTTATTAGGCACCCATGTGGTGCTTTTTTGATATTTGATAGTATGAGAGGTATCGATAAACGACCAAAGCTGGTGAGAAGAAAAAGCACAGGGCTCGCAGACCTTGACAACGCCTACCCAGTCGGAACTTAAAAAAGGGGACCACGCTTGTCGAACACCTCTTCCTTGAGAAACTTCCGCCCGTAGGGTGGCTTTGGCTCGACGGTCCCCTTTTTTAAGTGTAGACGGCCAGTGAATCCCTCCATGCTGGCGTGTCAGAGTCGAAGAGAACTGTGCTTTTTCTTCTCCTCCACCATGTTGACCCAAACACAGCAGCCCCCTTGTTTTGTCCCAATCCCTATGTTTAAACTAGTAGAAACCCATTGAAAATCTGTCGAAAGAGAAGGTGATTCTCTTTGTTAGATAAAGCACAAGAGATTTTACGAAAGTACTTTGGCTACGAATCATTTCGAGAAGGCCAGAAAAAAATCATCACGAGCCTGTTAGCTGGACATGACACCGTAGGCATCATGCCCACAGGTGGCGGGAAATCCATCTGTTATCAAGTCCCAGCGATGCTCCAGGACGGCGTAACCATCGTGATCTCCCCACTCATCTCGCTGATGAAGGATCAGGTCGACGTGCTGGTCAGCATGGGCATTCCCGCCACCCAAATTAACAGCTCACTGGATTATAGCGAGGTTCGCGACCGACTGCGTATGGCGGCTCGAGGAGAGTACAAGCTGTTGTATATCGCTCCAGAGCGTTTGGAATCCGAGGCGTTCCAAAACCTGATTCAGGATGTACCGATTTCGTTTATAGCAGTGGACGAAGCGCATTGCGTCTCGCAGTGGGGGCACGATTTCCGTCCGAGCTATTTGGCGATTGCCCGTTTTCTTCAATCCTTGCCACAGCGCCCACTCGTCGCAGCCTTGACGGCGACAGCGACTCCGGAAGTAACAGAGGACATCAAGCTACAGCTACAATTACAGGACGAGCGCCTTTTTATCACAGGGTTTGGTAGAGACAATCTCATCTTGTCTGTACGCAAGGGGGAGAACCGTAGAGAATTCATTCAGGCGTACTTGCGAGCGAATAAGCAGCAGGCGGGCATTATTTATGCGGCAACGAGAAAAGACGTGGACGCCTTGCATGCAGATTTGGACAAGCGTGGCTTTGCTGTGACCAAATACCATGCAGGACTGACGGAAGAGGAGCGTGCGGCCAATCAGGAAGCATTCCTGTACGATGATGTCCGGACGATGATCGCGACCAACGCATTTGGTATGGGCATCGACAAGTCCAATGTGCGCTACGTCATTCATTACAACATGCCGAAAAACCTGGAGGCGTATTACCAAGAAGCAGGCCGTGCGGGACGCGATGGGGAGCCAAGTGAGTGTATTCTACTGTTTCAGCCACAGGATATCCAGACGCAAACGTTTTTCATCGAGCAGAATCAACTGCTGGACGAGCGCAAGGAGCTTGAGTACAAAAAGCTGTACGCGATGATCGACTATTGCCGGACGCCGCGCTGCTTGCAGCAAAATATCGTGCAGTACTTCGGCGAAACAGATGCTGCCGTATGTGGACGATGCGCGAACTGCACCGATGAGACTGAGCTGTCCGATATTACGCTCGAAGCGCAGAAGATTTTCTCCTGCGTCAAGCGTATGAGAGAGCGCTTCGGTGCCGCACTCGTCGCGCAGGTACTCAAAGGCTCCAAGAATAAAAAGGTTACCCAGTTTTCCTTCGATCAGTTGCCTACGTACGGTCTGATGAAGGAATACAAGGAAAAAGAGATCGCAGACTTGATCCAGCTCCTCATTGCCGAAGGCTATTTGCAAGTGACGGAGAGCCAATATCCAATCGTAAAGCTGGGGGAGCGGGCATTGCCAGTTCTGCGGGGCGAAGAGCGCGTCGTGCAAAAAATCGCGATACGTCCTGTGCAACTGACAGAGGATGACGAGTTGTTCGAGCATCTGCGTGCATTGCGCAAGGAAATCTCGACACGACAAAAGGTACCACCGTACGTGATTTTCCCAGACAGTACCTTGAAGGAAATGAGCAGTGTTTGTCCGACTGACAAACAGGCCATGCTCCAGATCAAAGGAGTAGGCGAGGCGAAATTCGAGAAGTACGGAGAACTCTTTTTGGAGTGTTTGCAGAACTATGCAGCGATCAAGTCGTGACATTTACGTCACGGCTTTTTTTGCTATTTTTCCTTTCATATGCCTGCTATAGTTAGATAGCAAACCAGAATTTTCATACATAAAAGAATAGGAGGACAATAAGAGTAACACCATTGAGGGCACTGACAGATTAAGAGAGACAGAGGGGAAAATTATGAAAAAACTAGCGAAGGGCTTATTAAGTGTAGCACTTACAACTATGGTGCTAGGCAGTGCGATGATGGGGATCGCCGCACCGGTAAAGGCCGCAGAAACACCTACCAAAATTACGTTGCTGGGTACATCTGACATTCACGGACGATTCATGCCGTGGGATTATGCTCTGGATGGCCCGAATCCAAATGGCAGCATGACGCAGTTGTTCACGATGATTAAAGAGATTCGCAAAGAAAATCCGAACACCGTGTTGCTGGATGCAGGCGATTCGATCCAAGACAACTCGGCAGAGCTGTTCAACGACCAACCGCAGTCTCCTATCATGGTCGCGATGAACGAAATGAACTATGACGCGTGGGCTTTTGGCAATCATGAATTTAATTTTGGACTCGATGTATTGGATAAGGTCAGTAGCCAATACAAAGGCTCTGTTTTGGCAGGGAACATTTACAAGGAAAATGGCGAGCGTTTCTTGCCTGCGTACACGATCATTGAGCGTGGCGGTGTAAAAATCGGCGTCATTGGGATGAACACGCCGATGATTACTGATTTCGAAAAAGGAACCGATCATCTGGATGGCCTCGTGATCAAAAATCCGGTAGAAGAAACCAAGAAAGCCGTAAAAGAGTTGGAAGGCAAAGTAGACGTCATGATCGGTCTCATGCACATGGGCATCGAGAATGAAAACGGTATTCCGGGTACGGGCGTAGCAGATATCGCAAACGCCGTTCCAGAACTGACTGCGATTTTTGCAGGTCACATGCACAAGCTCGTGAAAAAGGAAGAGATCAACGGCGTCCTGATCACAGAGCCAGACAAATACGGTACGCATCTCTCTCGCATTGACCTGACTTTCGAAAAGAAAGACGGCAAGGTCGTGCTGACTAACAAGGAAGCGACTGCGGTCCCTGTAAAAGGCGCAGATGGCACACCAGCAGTATCCGATGCAGCGCTGGAGACCAAGCTCAAGCCTTTCCATGAGTTCGCACGTGCAGATGCCAACATCGTCGTAGCAGAGCTCAAAGGCATGAACCTGGTACCGAAAAACGAGGTCGAGGGCATCCCGACGGTACAAATTCAGGAGACGCCGCTATCCGACTTTTTCCATGAAGTGATGCTCTACTATAGCAAAGCAGACGTGGTTGCTCACCAGATCGATAACGACAAAGCAAAGCTGGACGTAGGTCCGATCAAGAAAAAGGATATCGCCTACAACTACCAATATGCGGGTGGCGAGATTACCGTTTACAAAGTAACCGGAAAAGACTTGAAAGACTACATGGAATGGGCTGTGGGCTACTTCAATTCCACGCGCCCTGGTGATGTGACAGTTAGCTTTGATCCAAAACGCCGCGCTTCCAAATACAGCACCAACGATTTCTTCGGTGGCGTGAAATACGAAATCGACCTGACCAAGCCATACGGTAGCCGCATCACGAACCTGCGCAAGCTCGATGAGACACCGATCAAGGCTGAAGATACCTTGAAGCTCGGAATGAACTCATACCGGATGGAAGCTTTGCAGGCAAAAGGTGGCGCATTGGAAGGACGCAAGTTCGAACAGCTGTGGTCTTCCAAAGACAACAGTGCGTTTGGTGAAACGGGTGGAACGATCCGCAACCGTGCTATTGCGTACCTGAAAGAAGTGAAAAAGGGCGTTTACGAGCCAAAAGTACAAAACAACTGGAAGATTACAGGTGTGGACACCACAGCACCTGAACGCAAGGACATAGTTGAGCTGATCAATGCAGGCATTCTGAGCGTTCCGAAAACAGCGGATGGCAAATACACCAATATCGCTTCCATCAACATAAAGGACGCGGTAACTAAAGAAGAAATCACCGAGCTGTCTGCAAAAGCAAAAGTCGATGCAGCGAAGTTCGCGACAATCAAAACAAAAGGTGAATTTTATCATCAACTGAACGAAGCAAGAAAGGCTACAGAGAAATCGGTCACACCGCCAACCAAAACGCAGCAAAAGAAATAACAGAGATGAGCGCAAGAAAGCCGTGACGCGAGTAGTCACGGCTTTTTCTTTTTCTATGACGCCAATCTGTCAACGAACAATTCTTCTGCGATACTTTACCAAGTACAATAGGAACCCGAGCAACAGCAACCCTTGACCAACAATCGCACCAGAGACGGAGATGCCGATATAGGTGATCAGGTAGTAAATGCCGGAGCCTACTGCCATTAGCAGATTCTCGATGAAGTTCTGAATCGCAATCGTTTTCCCGGAACCGACCATCCGCTTGCCTTCGTCCTGCAAGACGGTATTCATCGGGATAATGAACACGCCGCCCATGAAACCGACGAGAAGCAATAGACAGATGGCAACAAAGGTGATGTTCGTCCAAGGGAATAGCACGATGATGAGAAACATTCCGAATCCGTATGTCAGCGATCGAGTGAAATGAGACAAAGGAATGAGCTTGGGTGCGAGAAAAGCTCCGGCAATAATTCCGATGGATGTCGTTGCGAGAATCAGCGATACAGAGAAGCTCTCCGGGTTAATCCCAAGCGCGAGGGGAATCCAGGCCAGAACGGCCACGCGCAGGACAGCAGAGGACATCCAGAACGCTCCGGTTCCAATCAGGGCAAAACTCGTTTCTGGGCGATTCATCAGGTGCTGGAAGTCGATGAAAAAGCGTCGTGCTTCTGCCCCATAGCGAATGGATGCATCCCCTCTCATACGAGGAATGAAGAAAGTCATACCAAGCGACAGTAGATAGATCAGCAGACAAATTCCTGACGAGATTAGCGGCGCTGTCATGTTCGCGATGGCTCCACCACCACCGATTCCTGTCAAAATCGCAAAGATCGTATAGGCTTCGATGCGTGCATTCGCATGAAACAGTTCATCTTCATTTCGAGTCAGCTCCGGCAAGATTCCATACTTGGCCGGAGAATACACGACCGCTCCGACTCCTACTGTGAAGTAACACAACATCAGCATCAAGATGCTCGACTGATCAATGAAAAACAGCAGGACGACACCAAGCGCTTTAATCAGGTTGCCGATCACCAGCACGATAGACTTGGCATGCTTGTCGGCAAAAGGCCCAACCAGTGGAGCGAGAAAGACGTAAGGAAGAAAGAATGAAATAGATACGAGTGCAAGCATCGCGGGAGAAAAACCGTTCTCCCGCAGCAGATTCGCGATGACAAACAAAATCATGTTGTCGGCAAAGGCCGATAGAAATTGAGTGAAGTACAGGGCTTGTAGTGGTTTTAATCGTATGTTCACATCATTTTCCTCCCGTTTCGGCCAACTGTTTCAGACTGACGTAATCCGTTTTGCCGCTACCGAGAAGTGGTAGAGCTTTGATTACTTGCATCGTACCTGGTATGAGCAGTGGCGAGTATTGTTTTTCCGTCAAATACGCGCGCAATTGGCTCAGCTGAACCGATTCATCTGTGGTAAAAAGCAGGACACGCTCACCTTTTCGCTGATCATTCACTGTGATCGCAGCAAAACCAGAGTGTCCGAAGCATTGCATAGCCAGTTCTTCAACCAGATTGAGCGAAACCATCTCGCCGCCGATTTTGGCGAAGCGCTTCAGACGGGATTGGATGCTGAGAAAGCCGTCCTTGTCAGCTGTAACCAAATCACCTGTGTGGTACCATTCCTCAGCGGGAACAAAGCCTTTTCCGTGAATCATATAACCCTTCATGACGTTTGGACCCTTCACCAAAAGCTCTCCGCCAGCATCGATTCCTTCTACTGCTTCCAGCTTGGCGGACATTCCTGGCATTAAACGCCCGACGGTTCCTGGTTTATTAGCCAGCGGGGTGTTGAGCGACAGGATCGGTGCTGTTTCCGTTGCCCCATAGCCTTCAAAAATCCGCACACCGAACTTTTCCATCCACAGATTGCGAACATCGTCCTTCAGTTTTTCTGCTCCTGCAAATACGTAGCGCAGGGAGTAGAAGTTGTAAGGGTGGGCCATACGTCCGTAACCAGCCATAAAAGTTGAGGTTCCGAAGAGAATCGTTGCGTTTTGATCATAGACCAATTCCGAAATCGCCTTGTAATGCAACGGACTTGGGTACAGATAGACTGGAATTCCTTTGACGACTGGCACAAGCGTTCCTACGGTTAATCCGAAGCTGTGGAACATCGGCAGTGCATTGAAAAACTTGTCGCGACTCGTGATATCGATCACGCTGGTCACTTGTTGGATGTTTGCGTACAGATTCGTATGCGTCAGGATGACACCTTTTGGCTTGCTCTCACTACCGGAGGTGAAGAGGATCAGCTCGTTCTTAGCCGCTGAAGCTTTTTTCTTCCGCAAATAAGAGAAGAGTGCAGACACTTTGTCAAAAGCAGTCGCGGATGCTTTCAAATCCTCGAGATAAATAATTTTCATGCTCGGTGAAAGACCTGCGATGATGTGTTCCAGCTTTCCTTTTTCAATGAATACACGCGAGGTCAGGATCGTATCGATATGAGCAGTCTCACAGCAATCCAGAAGCGAACGAATGCCAAGTGAAAAGTTCAGGATGGCTGGAGTGGTTCCGATGCGGAACAACGATAGTAACGTTACGAGATGACCTACTGAATTGGGAAGGAATATACCGACAACCGGTTTTCCTAAGAGTATTGGCTGCAATTTATTGCCGAGTAAGTAGCTGCCGATTAACAAGGTCTTGTAGTCGATCGCTGACGTCAGATCCTTGGCGATTTCCATTTTTGCACCATTCAGGCGAGCTGCTTCGAGAACTTCATCAAACAGATTCACGTTTTGTTTCATCCTGCTCTCGAACAAGCCTTCTTGGAGAATACGCAGAATACGATCATTGGCCGTGGCTTTTTGTTCGCGCATCGATAGGTTCTGATCGCGCTCGATGGTGAACGGAGTGCCTACTGTCATGGTCACATCTGGGAACCAGGAGAGCTTCAGCTTACCTTTCAAGTACGAGAAGATCGAACGTTCCAGGCCTTTAATGATGATCGGGTAAACCGTTACGCCAGTTCGCAGAGCGAGATAGCCGACACCACTGTAGATTTTCATGATACCGCCCGTCGTGGTGATCCGACCTTCTGGAAAAATCACCAGCGTATGTCCGTTGCGGAGGACGCGGAGCATGTGGCGGATGGAGTACGGGTTGAGCGGGTCAATCGCGATATGCTTGCGAAAGCGGAGAAAAAACGCAAACCGCTTGGCGATCTCCGTGTTGACGACAAAGGTCGCTTCTTTTGGCAAGCAAAAGGATAGGAGTACCGCATCTAGCAAGGAGACGTGATTGGGGGTGATAAGAGATGGCTTCGACAAGTCGATTTTGGAGAGTCCAAGCACACGAGGACGAAACCACAGCATCAGTATCGATTTTAAGAAAGAATAAATAAGGGCCATGTGGACCACACCTTTACAAGGGATAATGTCGTTGCTCTATAGCTTTCATTGTAAGGAGTGGAGCATGTAAAAAAAGTACCAACATTCATTGGTACCTGGTAATAAGACCTAGAATAGCTTTTTTTGGCTGGCTTTTGCGGCGGCTTCCTTGCTTGTTTTGACGCCCATTTTTTTGAGGATTCGGTTGATGTGATTTTTGATCGTACGCTTCGTGATGTGGAGAGATTGTTCAATCTGCGTTTGCGTATGACCTTGGTGGATTAGTTGTAGGATATCCCTTTCTGCGGGAGATAACAGTTTTTGATTTTCATCGTTTTTCAAACGCAAAAATTCGTTGCGCAGTGCCGCAGCTGCCGTAGGGTGAATGGCAGATTGGCTGTTGTGAGCAGCACGGATAGCGTCGGGAATTTCCTTGAAGCTCGATTTGCTGATGTAATTGACGGCACCCGCTGAGAAGGATTCCACGATCACTGCCTCGTCTGTCAGAGAGGTGAGCATGATGATTTTACTATCAGCTTGGAGTGCCATGAATTCGATTGCCGTCTCGATTCCGTCCAGATTGTTCTCGGTCAAGTTAATGTCCATTAAGACGACATCCGCTTTGGCAGGCAAAAAGCGCTCGATTGCTTCTGCTTTGAACCCGGCCTCCCCTACTACAGTGAGATCCGGTTCTTTGTTCAGGAAGTCAATGAGACCTTTGCGCCAGACGGGGTCGTCCTCTACTAAAAATACCCTGATTGGATTCATGTTTGTGAGTGTCCTTTCGCTATTCAGAGTCGGTTATGATGACGCGCTTTTTCGGGAAGAACAGGAAAACGGTGGTTCCTTTGCCTTGCTCACTGTAGATTTCCAATTGGCCCTGATGTTTTTGCATGACATTGTAGCAGTAGGAGAGCCCAAGACCAAAGTTTTGTCCTGTCCTTTTTGTCGAGAAAAAAGGATCGAGTACATGAGGCAGGTTCTCTTTCGTAATGCCTGTGCCTGTGTCCGCGACAGTGATGATGAGATGCTTGTGGGACAAAAATAGCTGAAGATGAAGCTTGCCGCCCGACTTCATGGCTTCCAGCGCATTCATGCTCAAGTTGGTGATGACTTCGCGCAGTTGTACTCCATCGCCATACAAGCGAAGTGTTTCGTCCAATTCACTTACGACTTCTACCTGTTGTTTCAGGATATAGGGCGTCAGATTTTGTGTGACTTGCCCGATAATTTGGCCGGGGTCACATGGTTCTTCGCGCAGCTCGACGTCCCGCAGCTGGTTTTGAATCCGATTCATCATGTCCAGCATATGCTGCGAGGATTGCATCAGGACAAGCGCGTCTTCTTTTAGCGACGGCTGGTTGGTTTCATCCGCATATGTCTCGATACGGTCGGCATACAGCGAGATTTTGCCTACTTCATTTTTGATCGTATGGTTAATGATTTGGGCACCGGACGTCAAGGCGCGCAAGGTGCTGTCCAGACGTCTTTTTTCTACGCGGAGACGGACGCCAAGGAAGCCGTATTTCAAGCTGATGGCAACGATCAGGATAAACTGGATCGTGACTACGAGCATGTTGTAGCGCCAAGCCTCGTAATCGTTCTGGATACGCATGATGTAGATGAAAATAAAGACGAAAAACAACGGAATGATGATGAGTACGTTCGTGAAAAAGCTGTTCTTTTTCACGAGTGGGTCTTTTTCTCGCATGTACTGCACGACAAGCAGCGTACAGGAGAACAGAAAAAACGGAATCACCCATGCCACCATAATCCAGTAGTTAAAAAGCAGCTCGGGATAAACGGGTGTCATCCAAAGCATCCCAAGCGGCAGGATGAGAGCAACGTATTGTATCGTCAGTTTTACTCTGCGAGACAAAAATTCAGTTGAGTGTACAGCAAACATGAGAAACGTGTAGGGCAAACCCACTTGGCAAATAAAAGAAGAGATGCGACTTACCAATATCAGAGTGTTCGTGGTCCCGGGCTTTGCGGCCAGGTAATCTGCAAAATAGGGCATGATCGTCTCGTCAATCACGCCTGAGATAAAGCCCCCAGCCCCAACAAAGGCAGTCGCACAAGCCCAGCGGATCGACGTTCGTTTCGGGTCTGTGAACAGTACGAACAGACCTAATGCCCATATGGTAAACAAGATGAAAACCATCATGGATTTGCTATCTCCTGTCAATCATTATTTATCTATTATATCGTACATAAGTCAAAGGACACGGAAAAATTAAAGGATAGACAAGTGTGCAGGTGTTTATATTCAGAATATACATAGCTATCCGTAAGCTTCGAAATCGCCTATGATGGTAATCGTGCAATTAAAAGTAAGCGTCATCATTTGTTCATCATAAGGCACGGGGGAGAAGCGAGCGGATGGTATCATTCATGAAAAAGCATTTGATTGTCCGTATTTTGTGTGTCATCATCGCCGTTTTGATCTTACTTGCGGCGGGGAGTGTTGCTACACAGGTTGTGCAGACCAGATCCGCTGTGGAGGATGGAATCAATAGCTACAATTTGCGTATTGTGGAGAGCTACGCGGCTCAAATGAATACTGATCGATACGCTGAATTTTTAAGGCAGCCAGAGGAGACCGAGCTTTATTGGTCGTTACGTAAAGAGCTGGATGTGTTTCGAACGCAAATTGGAGCCATCTACGTGTATTTCGTACGGTTTGACGAGAACCAGGTTCCCAAAATTATGATTGATGGACGCCCGCCAAATGACCCTTCAGCTTCCCCAATCAATGAAGTGACAGATATGCCTCCTGCAGCTGTTCAGGCAGTTATGGCTGGTCAAAAGGCAAGCTCTCCGATCATCGAAAATCCAGAGTATGGAACGTACATATCTGCTTATGCACCGGTGAAGGACGCCAGCGGTTCGGTGATTGGCGCACTGGGTATAGATACGGATGTCGCCGTGTATGAGCAGCTCGTAACAAACGTGATCTGGAAAAGCACTCCTGTGTATGTGCTTATGCTTATCATCATACTTGCGGCAATTGGAGCGATTGTCTGGTTTGTGCAACGGGCGTTGGGGCCATTACATACGGTGAGGGCGAGCGCCGAGCAAATGGCATTGGGGGATTTGGCGAAAGCAGGGGCTATTTTGCGAGAAAAGCCTGTTCACTCCGAGGACGAAATTGGCACGGTCTATAAGGCGATGCTCACCATGTCCGAAAACTTGCATAGCCGTGTTCGTGGTTTGGTTGTCAATATGGAGAAGACCTCTGATCAGTTGGTTGTATCTTCGAAGGATTTAGCCAATAGTGCAGATCATTTGCTCGAGATGGGCCAGCACGTGAATGAAAATGTAAAGGCGATATACGAAGGGGCCAATTCGCAGATGAAAAGTGCAGCCGACAGTGCCACTGCCATCGAAGAAATTACGGTGGGCATTAGCCGAATTGCAGAGTCATCTGCAACCGTATCTGATGCTTCTGTCCATGCTCTCGAGATGGCTCATTCTGGTGATTTCGCGATGAAAAGAATGAATAGCCAAATGAAAGATATTTCGGATTCGGCTGCACAGACATTGGACATTGCTATGCAATTGAAGCACGATTCCAATCAGATTGAAAACGTACTTGGTACGATTCGCGGGTTCACCGAGCAAACCAAGATTTTGGCCCTGAATGCTTCGATTGAAGCGGCTAGAGCAGGAGAGCACGGTCTGGGCTTTACAGTGGTGGCCAAAGAGGTGAGCAAGCTGGCGGACGCCTCTGCAACGTCCGTACATCAAATTGCAGCTTTGCTAGACAGAATTTGCAGGGAGTCAGAGAAGATCAGTGAGGAAATGGAAAACGTGGCACGAGAAATCGAAACGGGTGTCGGTCTTTCTATCGAAGCAGAACAATCCTTCCTGCATGCAGTCCAGGCATTCCGACTCGTCAGTGAACAGGTGCAAGAAGTATCGGCTACAACGGAGGAGCTGTCCGCGGGGTCAGAAGAAGTGGCGGCTACTGTCAACAGCATTGCACAGATTGCAAGCCGAGTCACCGAACAAACGAATCAAATTCGAATGCTAACGAATCAGAACCTAGAAATGATGAAGCAGGTGCACAAGGCTTCCAGTTCGATGAATGACAATACGTTGGACATGAGACAAGCGATTCAACAAGTCAATGTGTAAAAAGTAAGGAAATAGAAGGCTGATCTTGGTTTACGACAAGATTGGCCTTTTTTACAAGGACGTATATATGCCCATCATATTCATAGGAAAGCAGGTTTTTCCAAATATTCGTGGAATTGAAAAGGATTGGATGTGCATTTCGTGACTTTCTATCTATTCAACGGTGGGTGATAGAGTGAAACGATTAGACTTAATATTCCAGACGTTAGTAGACGCTGGTCCTGATAAAAAAGTAAGCGCTTCAGAGTTGGCTGAGCGGCTTGGTTTGAGTCGAGCGAATGTGAGCAGTGATTTGAACCGTTTGTGGAAGGAAGGCCGAATCGAGAAGGAAGAAGGGCGTCCGACGCTGTTTTTTGCCAAGCAAGGAAACGATTCGCTCTATTTGGCGGAGACGTCGCTGGACAGGCTGGCGAAAACCAACAAGAGCTTGATCACGCGTATTGAGCAGGCAAAGGCCGCCGTTTTGTATCCGCCGCGAGGGATGCATTGCTTGATTTTGGGGGAAACCGGCGTGGGCAAATCGTGGTTTGCAGGGATGATTCACGAGTTTGCCGTTGATATTGGACGCCTGGATAAGCATGCTCCTTTCGTGATTTTTAACTGCGCCGATTATGCTAATAACCCGCAGCTCTTAATCAGTCAATTGTTCGGAGTCAAAAAAGGGGCGTACACCGGAGCGGAGATGGACCGCAAAGGACTAGTGGAAAAGGCAGACGGTGGCATTCTATTTCTCGATGAAGTGCATCGGCTGCCAGCGGAAGGACAGGAAATCTTTTTTACCTTTATGGATAAGGGCATATTCCGCCGCGTAGGGGAAACAGAGATGGAGCGGACGGCCCACGTCCAGATTGTGATGGCCACGACAGAAAATCCGGAGTCGAGTCTCTTAAAAACGTTTATGAGGCGTATTCCCATGGTCATCAAGCTGCCCTCTTTAGTTGAGCGTGGCTTGGAAGAGCGCTTTAGTATTACGATGGAGATTTTTCAAGAAGAGGCTTTTCGGTTGGGGAGAGAGATTCAGATATCGGCCAATGCTGTGCAGGCATTCTTGTGCTATCACTGCCCGAATAACATTGGACAGTTAAAAACGGATATTCAGCTCACCTGCGCCAGCGCCTACGCCGAATTCATTTCGTTAAAAAAGAATCAGCTGCACGTGTCGGTTCAGGACCTGCCGCATCATGTGAAGCAAGGGCTGCTTTTGGTGAAGGATTACAAGCAGGAGCTAGATGAAATCATTGGGACGGAGCACAATTGCTTTGTCGTGCAGCCATCAAAAGAGGGCATCTGGATCGGACGAGAAACAGGGGATACGACGGACAGTGTCTATGAAAAAATCGAGCAGAAAATATATGAACTGCAAAACCTCGGTGTGAGTGAAGAAGAATTGGAGTTTGACATCGAGAATTATTTTACGACCTTTATCAAAGGCGTCCACCAACGAGTGAATAAGGGCGACATGGCCCGGATTATCGACCCGTTCATCATTCACCTTGTGGAAGAGATCGTTCGCTTCGCAGAGGCCAAGCTGGAGAAGATTTTGAGCCAGAAGGTAATCTTTGGTCTCGCGCTACATATTCAGACATCGAAGGAGCGCCTCGCACAAGGCAAACAGATCGTAAATCCGCAAATCAACCATGTGCGAATCAAATACAAGAAAGAGTTTGCTGTGGCGCTAGAGTGCGTGCGCATGATAGAAGAAGCGATACTCATGGATCTGCCGATTGGTGAGGCCGGATATTTGACCATGTTTTTCGTACTCGACGATGTCAGCATGGAGGAAGAACGGGAAACAATCGGGGTGCTCGTGATTACGCACGGCAGCGGCGGTGCGACAGCGATGGTCGATGTGACGAACCGATTGCTGGTCACACAATATGCGAGAGCCATCGATCTGCCGCTCGAAGAAGATTCCATGAGTGTTTTGGAAAAAGCACTAAAAGTAGCCAGAGAGATCGGGAGCAAGGCTGGACTGCTGTTGCTTGTAGATATGGGGTCGCTGCTCGGCTTTGGCGAGATCATCGAGCGGGAGATGGGCATTTCGGTCAAAGTCATACCGATGGTCAGCACGCCACATGTGATTGAGGCCACTCGAAAGGCGATGCTCGGTCATTCACTGGAGGATGTTTACCGAGATGTCTTGGGCATTTCACTCTACCAGCGGGAGGAGCAGTCGAAAGAGCAGGCGCAAAAGCATGTTCCGGCGCTGACGATCGTCGCAGCCTGCCTGTCTGGGGAAGGCAGTGCCTTGTTCTTAAAAAAGCTACTGGAATCGAGGCTCAGGTACGATGATAACCTGTTGGAATTTGTGCCGCTGCAACTGATCGATAAGGCACAGGCCCGCAGTCAGCTTCGAAAAATCAAGGAGGAGAGAAAAATTCTCTTCGTGGTGAGCAATTACATTCTCGACCGCGAGTTGCGCCACCATAGCATGGACGATGTTTTGAACGGAGAGGCGATGTCTGATATCCAGAAAGTGATCGATCTGGAAGAGGCCTACCTGAAGATGCAAGAGTCGCTGGGGGAGCACCTGCAAATGGTAGACGGACAAGATATTCTCGCTGACGTGAGGATGTGTGTCGGCCGTATGGAGGAGCGACTGAACAATTCTTTGGTTTTTGACACGCGAATTGGGGCCTACTTGCACATCTGCTGCCTGGTTGATCGCTTGAAAGCAGGGACGCAATCAGTGGCGTATATTCAAAAAGACAGTTTTTTGCTGGAGAACCGCAAGCTGTACAGCTTAATCCGACATGAATTATTGCCGCTAGAAGACAAGTATGAGGTAGTGATCAGCGAAGACGACGTTTGTTTTATCATGAATTTCTTCATACACAATAAAACACTGGCGTAACCAGTGTTTTATTTTTTGTCTTTTCCATATTCAAAATCAAACACTACAGCGCTTACATAAAAACACTAATGAAGATGACAGGCGATGAGGTCACGAAATATGCCTAACCATGCGGTTTTTTCGGTAAGCGCATACATTTTTTGGTGTTTTGGCACGTAACTTGCTCTTACAATAAGGCATCACTCGTCGAGAGGAGGGGGTACAATCAATGAATATTTTATTGTGTTGCGCAGCGGGTATGTCGACAAGCTTGCTGGTTCAAAAAATGGAGGAAGCTGCCAGAGAAAAAGGGTTGGACGCTAAAATATGGGCAGTTTCCGCAGATGATGTGAAAAATCATATTGATCAAGCAGCAGTGCTCTTGTTGGGGCCACAAGTTCGTTACAAACTGACAGAGATGAAAAAAGAAGGGGCATCCAGAGGAATTCCTGTAGACGTGATCAGTACCGTTGATTACGGAACGTTGAACGGGAAAAACGTGCTTGAATTTGCACTTCGTCTAAAACAGTAGGAGGGGGATGCGTATGGGCGGATTTGTTTCATTTATGGAAAACCGCATGATGCCGATAGCAGGAAAAATGGCGGAACAAAAGCATCTGCAGGCCATTCGTGACGGAATTATCCTTACTTTGCCTTTGTTGATCATTGGTTCACTGTTCCTCATCATTGGCTTCATACCGATACCTGGTTATGACGAATTCATGGGCGGAGTTTTCGGCGAAAACTGGCGGACGAAGCTGCTGTATCCGGTTGGCGCTACTTTTGACATCATGGGATTGATTGTCAGTTTTGGCGTCGCTTACCGACTAGCAGAGAAATACAAGGTCGATCCGCTGTCGGCTGGAGCGATTTCTGTTGCTTCCTTCTTGCTCGCTACTCCGTATAAAGTAATGTTCACCCCTGAGGGAGTGAGTGCAGCCCAAGAGGTAGGCGGAGTCATTCCAGTTACGCTAATGGGTAGCCAGGGATTGTTCGTAGCCATGATATTGGCGATTTTAGGAACCGAGATTTATCGCAAAATCATCCAAATGAAAATCGTCATTTCCATGCCACCCGGAGTTCCCCCTGCTGTTTCCCGCTCTTTTGTGGCATTGATCCCTGCGGGTGCTGTGCTTATCGTTGTCTGGCTGATTCGGATTCTGCTAGAAAACACCTCTTTCGAGAGTATTCATAATATTGTAAAAGATCTTCTTGTCGGACCATTGAGTGTGGTCGGCAGCAGCTTGATTGGCGCCATTATCTGCGTGTTGCTTATTCATATACTCTGGGCAGTTGGTTTGCATGGTGCGGCGATAGTCGGTGGCATTATGAGCCCCATCTGGCTGACACTGATGGACCAGAACAGAGCGGCGTTTCAGGCAAATCCAAACGGTGAATTGCCGAACGTCGTCACCACGCAATTTTTTGACATGTGGATATATGCAGGGGGATCGGGTGCCACTTTGGCTCTCGTTGTCCTGATGGTATTCATGGCGCGAAGCAAACAGATGAAAAACATCGGTAGACTCTCGATCGGACCTGGTCTGTTTAACATCAATGAACCGGTCATCTTCGGAATGCCGATCGTCATGAACCCGCTCTTGATTATTCCGTTTGTGATTACCCCTGTCATATTGGTCATTATCAGCTATTTTGCGATGTCGCTCGGATGGGTAGCAAAGCCAAGCGGAGTATCTGTTCCGTGGACGACACCATTATTTGTAAGCGGATATTTGGCTACAGGCGGAAAAGTGTCGGGGATGGTTCTTCAAGCGGTGAACTTCCTCATCTCGCTCGCGATCTACTATCCGTTCTTCCGCTTGTGGGATAAACAAAAGGTAAGTGAAGAAAAAGCTGGTACTGCTTCCGATACAGCTGTGACTATGTAATCGCTAGAGGAGAGGCTATCTATGAAACTGATTGTGAATGCAGACGATTTTGGGTATTCCAAAGGCGTCAATCTGGGTATCGTCGAAGCGCATCGGGAAGGAGTCGTTACTTCTGCGACCTTGATGGTCAATATGGAGGGGTTCGAGCACGCTGTAGGGCTGGCCAAAGAACATCCAACGCTCGGAGTAGGCATTCATCTGGTACTCACATGCGGATCGCCAGTTAGTCAGGATGTACCATCGCTAACGGATGGAGAGGGGCGTTTTCGACGCGGGCAAGATCATTTGATTTCTGCTGCACCGGAGGATATCGAGCGGGAGCTGCGGGCTCAATTGGAGGTGTTCGTGGCGTCGGGGCTAAAGCTGACGCATATCGACAGCCACCACCATGTGCATGCACATCCAGCCGTTTTGCCGATTGTTCTGAAGCTGGCAGAGGAATATAGAGTGCCAGTTCGCTATCCCTGGATGTTCGGGACACAGGAGCAGCGGGACCAGTTGAGTGTTTTGACGACAGAAGGCTTTTCTCATCATTTTTATGGAGACGACCTAACCGTACAATCCTTCGTCAGGATCGTAGAGGATATGGCAGATTATCCTGTAGTTGAGATCATGACGCACCCTGCTTATTTGGACGAAGCGGTACTGACAGGCAGTTCATACGCAAAGCAACGAACCACAGAATTGAAAATCTTAACAGCAGCAGAGTTAAAGCAATACATTCGTGATCAAAAAATACAGCTCGTGACTTTTAGCGAACTTGGATAGGTGGAGATAGATTTGGACCATACAGACGTTATTTTTCAACTAATACTTCACGGAGGAAACGCGCGGAGTCTGGCAATGGAAGCGATCGCTCTGGCAAAAAATAGAGACTTGTCAGGAGCAGAGGATGCGTTGAAGCGTGCAGGAGAAGAGCTCGGTCGTGCACACCAAAATCAAACGGCACTGATCCAAAAGGAGATAGCGGGCGAAAAGACTGAGATCAGCATGCTCTTGATTCACGCCCAGGATCATTTGATGAACGCGATAACAGTCAAGGATTTGGCTACGGAGTTTGTCGAGCTGTACAGCCAAATCCATGAAGGCAAGGAGGCAGGAGTATGAGCGGAATCAAAATTGTAACGATCGGTGGAGGGTCTAGCTATACACCTGAGCTGGTGGAAGGCTTCATCAAGCGCTACGATGAGTTGCCCGTCCGAGAGTTGTGGCTGGTGGATATTCCGGAGGGCGAGAAAAAGCTGCAAACAGTAGGGGCCCTGGCAAAAAGGATGGTAGAGAAGGCAGGGGTGCCTATCGAGATCCATTTGACGATGGATCGGCGGAAAGCACTTGAGGGCGCAGATTTTGTTACAACACAAATGCGCGTGGGTCTCTTGGAAGCGCGGATCAAGGATGAGCGTATTCCTTTGAAATACGGAGTAATCGGTCAGGAAACCAATGGTCCCGGCGGCTTGTTCAAAGGCTTGCGTACCATTCCGGTCATTATGGACATTTGTCGTGACATGGAAGAGCTATGTCCAGATGCTTGGCTGATTAACTTCACGAATCCGGCTGGTATGGTCACAGAGGCAGTGCTGCGACATACCAACCGTAAAAAGGTCATTGGACTGTGTAATGTTCCCATTGGGATGAAAATGGGTGTTGCCACTGTTTTAGGGGTCGAGCAATCACGGGTTCATATTGATTTTGCCGGATTGAATCATATGATCTTCGGACTGGGTGTGTACCTGGATGGGGAAAACGTCATTTCCCAGGTAATCGATAAGATAACGGGCGACCAATCCGGTATTACGATGCAAAACATTTTGGACCTTGGTTGGGATAAAGATTTCATCAAAGCATTGGGGATTCTCCCGTGCCCGTATCATCGTTACTACTATCAGACCCGTACGATGCTTGAGCACGAGCTGGAAGAAGCGGAGCAGAAGGGTACGCGGGCTGAAGTGGTCAAGCAGGTGGAAGCGGAGCTATTCGCACTCTACGAAGACCCGGACTTAGATATCAAGCCTCCGCAGTTGGAGAAGCGTGGCGGTGCCTATTACAGTGAGGCTGCCTGCAATTTGATCTACTCCATTTACAACGACAAGCGCGATATCCAGACGGTAAATGTTCGCAACAATGGAGCGATTGCCAGCATTCCGGATGATTCGGCAGTCGAAGTGAACTGCGTTATTACAAGAGAAGGACCGATTCCTTTGGCTGTTGGTGATTTGCCTGTTTCCGTGCGTGGACTCGTACAGCAAATCAAGTCGTTTGAGCGAGTGGCAGCTGAGGCAGCTGTAACGGGTGATTACCATAAGGCGCTATTGGCGATGAATATTAACCCGCTGGTGCCGTCTGATGTGATCGCCAAAAAAATACTCGATGAGATGCTGGAGGCGCACAAGGAGTATTTGCCCCAGTTTTTCAAGCCCGTCACATAAGGATGGGACTCGTGTGAAATACAAACTCCTCGCTTTGGATGTGGACGGAACGATTTTGATGTCGAACCATACCTTATCCAAAGTAACAGAGCGGGCCATTACCCAGTTAGTGAAGCAAGGAGTCCACGTCACACTGGCAACCGGCAGGGCATACCCATCGGCCAAATCGTTGGCGCAGCAGTTCCAGATCAGCACACCACTTGTTTCCCATGATGGCGCATACGTCGCAGATCCCAAGACGGATCAGGTGCTATACGTACAGCGTATTCCGTATGAGATAGCGGCGAGGATTACAGATATACTCGTATCGCATGGCTTGGATGTCATGCTGCTTCATGAGTCTTATGCTGTCACGAATCGCACGTGGAAGTGGACGGACTTGTTTCCGCTGTTAAATGCCTGGACACTGCGCCAGCTCTGGAAAAATCAATACCCGCTCAAAATCCAGGCTTCGCGGTTAATAGCCGGATACGTTCGAAAACAGGAAGTGTGTGCCCCAAAAATATTCGTCACGGGTGACGAGAAGCGCCTGTTGGCAGCAAGACAAGAGCTGGAGAAAGCCGAACTTTCGGGGGTTCGCGTGACGGCATCGGGCGCGAATAATTTGGAAATATTGCCTGTGGGCATCTCCAAGGCAAGTGGTCTTGCGGTAGTGAGTGAGAAGCTTGCGATTCAGCCTGACGAGATCGTTGCTGTAGGCGACAATTACAATGATGTAGAGATGCTCCGATTCGCCGGACTGGGTGTGGCGATGGGAAATGCTCCTGATGATCTGAAACAGCTGGCTCGACATGTCACGGAAACGAACGATCGGCATGGGGTAGCAGAAGTCATTGAGAAGTTTTTCTTGTAAGAGGACAGGAAGGGAGGCGTGAAATTGATCCGAATGAATCTGGAAGTAGCCGTGAGTGGAGGTCTCCATGCTCGCCCTGCTTCTGTCTTGGTGAACCTGCTCAATCAATACAGCTCGTCGGTCAAGATGATCTACAATGACAAGCAGGCAAATGGCAAAAGCATCCTCAGCGTAATGGCTCTGGGGGCAAAGACCGGAGATGAAATTATGTTTGAGGTGGAGGGTGCCGACGAGCAAGAGGTGGCTGCCAGTATTGAGTCCCTATTTGAAAGGAACTTTGCCATCTAACAGGGTGAAGCCACGTAATAAAGCCAGTGCCGGATGATCGGGCACTGGCTTTTCTCTTTGATCCTTACGTGTGTTTGCGGAATACGACAATGACTTTGAAGTAATCGCCATCAATATCGATCGACAGCCTGCCACCTTGCAATTCTACGATGCTTTTTGCGATAGCCAAGCCGAGGCCAGAGCCTTCAGTATGTCGAGATTGATCAGCGCGCTTGAACCGTTCAAACAGTTCCTGCGCATCAAAGTCGATTTCATAGGCGGAGACATTTTTGAACGTCAGGATGACCTCATCCTGTGTTTCTGCCAAATGGATCAGGACGCGTGTATTCGGCATGGAATACTTCAGGGCGTTGCCGATCAGATTTTCAAATACGCGCCACGTTTTCTTGCCATCCAGAGGGGCGACAATCTTTGGCTGCTCCGTCGTTACGCGGAAGGTGAGCGTCGATTGCTCGATTTTGTCACTGAATTCTGCAATGGATTGGTTGAGCAGGGAGGCGACATTCACTTGCTCGATATTCAGTTCCACCGCGCCGCTGGACATTTTGGCTGCGTCAAACAGGTCATCGATGAGCACGCGCAGTCGATCTGCTTTGCGATCCAAAATATCGACGTAGCTCTTGCGTTCCTCTGGTGCCAAATTTTCCTGCTTGAGCAGGGTAACGTAGTTAATAATCGACGTCAGCGGTGTTTTTAAATCATGGGAAACATTTGTGATCAATTCGGATTTCATTCGCTCGCTTTTCATCTGCTCTTCCATCGCGTGCTTGAGTCCCTTTGTGATGTTGTTGAGAGAGTGCGCGAGATCAGATAACTTTCCTTTTTTTACCTTTTGGATCGTGGTGTTCAGATTGCCTCCAGCCATTTCAGAGGCACCGTGCATGATGCGGTTCATCAGTCCCAAGCGTCTAAGTGAGTATGGGAAAACTACGATCATGTAAAACATGCCATACAAAAAGCTGAAAAACAGTAAGCCACCAGACCCTTCGACAAGCCCGACGAATCCGAAACCGATACTCATACCGAACATGACAGTCAGGATGAACAACGTGGATACTTTGAAGAACATGCCACGATTGGTGTAGCTTTCTTGAAGAAGGACACGTTGTCTGGCAAAAATACTCTTTTGCCATTGCTGCGTAAATCTCTCAGGCTGGTTGTACATAAGCCATGCCTCCATGAATTGTAGAAGCAGGTAAGCAGTAAACAACGAAACGAACGCAAGGGTGAAGAAATGATCACCATCAATTGGCAAGAAGAAAAAGCGCATGTTCGCGATCATAATGAAATACGTAAAGCCAAGTACGAAAGACAGTGCCATCCGAATATCCAACGGGATGAATCGGAACAGTGCCAGGCTTTTCGCTACAATCGGTACTTCTAACGCTTTGCTGACAGGCAAATACCAGTAGCAGAGTGCAAGGATGAACAGAGTGCCCCCGAGCAGGACAAACTCGCCAATCAGCCGATCCCGAATGGAATCGTAGTAAAGTGCATCTGTGTGGACCTGACTATATCCGTCTGGTTCTTTTGGGACATAAAAGATACCACTTAGTTGATTCAGTTGATAAGTGCGATTGATGCTTTCTAAATCACCAATCGTATTCGGGAGGTTGATTGTATGGCGCGCATATCGGGCCAGTTCCCATTCTGTAGGTTCTTGGGGGAGATTGGTGTAAACTTTGTTGTTCTTTTTATCAGTGACATAGTATTTGAAGGAGCCGCTTCGAAGGGTGAGGCTGTTTTTGCGTTCCTCGTACTCGGCATCTCTTTCGGCGATTCTGTTGTTCACTTGGTCCTGATAATTCGACGTTGCTTTCGCGATGTCTTCTTGCAAGCTACGTGAATGTTCTTCGGTTAATTGGGCGACTCTCTCGTGGTCCCCCTCTCTTTTTGCCTGTTCTATCATATCTGAGAGCTGGTTATCTTCCTTAATCGACCGGAGGGTTTCCTCATGCTCTTTTTTGAGCTGATTCGCTGTCTTCTCGTCGAGCTTTCCTGGAGTGTAGTTTGAATAATCTACATGAACGTCTTTCACCAGCTCGGCAAATGTATCTAATTCACGATTGAAGCCTGAGCTTTGAAAGTAATTATCCTCTTGGAGATTCTCGCGTTTATGGTACAGATCGGCCATCGTTAGGAAAGCGAGCGAAATACTCACGATCATAACAATGAGCACGGGCACCGCAAAGCGTTTATTTTTCGATTTTGTATCCAATTCCCCATACCACCTTCAAGTATTTAGGTTCCTTCGGGTTGATCTCTATTTTTTCCCGAATGCGTCTCACGTGGACAGCCACCGTGTTTTCCGCGTTCATATAAGGCTCTCTCCAGACCCGTTCATAAATTTCCTCGATCGAAAATACCCGTCCCTTGTTTTCCATCAACAGCTCCAAGATTTTGTACTCGGTAGCAGTCAGGCGAACCTCGTTACCGTCAATCGCAACATTTTTTGTGCTTTTGTTCAAGGTCAAGCCGCGTACCTGAATCTCATCTTCTGTCATTTGAGCACTTCCGAGATTGGTAAAACGTCTTAACTGAGATTTGACTCTGGCGATGAGTTCCAAGGGATTAAAAGGTTTCGTCACATAGTCATCGGCACCGATGTTGAGCCCGAGGATTTTATCGGTATCCTCCGATTTGGCAGAGAGCATGATGATCGGGATGTTTTTTTTCTGGCGAATTTGAAAGGTGGCGGTCATCCCGTCCATTTTTGGCATCATGATGTCCATCAGGATGAGTTGGATCTCTTCGCGTTCCAGTACGTCCAGCGCTTCCAGTCCATTGCTAGCCTTGAATACGGTCATGGATTCATTTTTGAGATAGATTTCGATTGCGTCGCGGATTTCTTCCTCGTCGTCGACTACGAGGACTTGATATTTGGTCATGATTCGTCCCACCTTATGAATGCATTCATGGTACTATCTTAACGCCCAGCTCTAACAAAACAGTAATGAAATGTCTTACAAATTTCTTAATAAACCGTGTTCAGGAAATGCTAGCTGATAGGATCGAGCCGATAAATAAGGTAAGATGTGAGGAAGAATACGAGAAAATTGGTGATGGCTTTGCTGGAATGGACAGGGGAGAGAATCATCCCCAAGCTGTTAAAATCTACGAATGGCATGCTACTGGAACATATAGCCAGATATTATTTTGCCGCGCCTTATGTAAAAGGTCGAGTGCTGGATATCGCTTGCGGTACCGGCTACGGATGTCATATGATCGCAAAGGATCGAAAACGAGAGCTGACGGAATTGATCGGAGTCGACAACGATGAGGCGACGATATTGTACGCCAATCGGGAATACAACCATCAAAAGATTACGTATCAGCAGGGTGACGCACTTGATCCGGCGCTTCCCGAGCAATTGGGGTTGTTTGATACGATTTTGAGCTTTGAGACGATTGAGCATGTCGCAGACGATTTGCTGTTTATGGATAACTTGTATCGGATGCTGAAACCAGGTGGTACGCTGGTGCTGTCCAGTCCATTTGGCAGAGGACGGGGCATGCAGACGAGTGAGCCCTTCCATGTTCATCAGCTGACGCCGGAAGAGTTCGCGGAGCTGTTTGTACGCTATTCTGACGTGGATATGTATTATCAGAGAGGCGTTACATTTGAAAAAACACCTCGCGATGGCGTACGATATTTTATCGGCATGGCAGTATGTACGAAATAATAACGGATCGATTTATGAATGGAGATGGCGAAACTGGCTGATTTTTTGAGATTGGGAATACATAAGGAACTAATAGGTGCTCTGCAAGCAAACGGGATTACCGAGCCTACACCGATTCAGGAAAAAGCAATTCCTGTTGTGCTGGAAGGAAAAGATGTAATCGCGCAAGCACAGACGGGAACCGGGAAGACACTCGCATTTGTCCTGCCGATCTTGGAAAAAACGGATCCACAAGCGACGCATGTTCAGGCGTTGATTCTTACCCCTACGCGGGAGCTTGCCTTGCAAATTACGGCAGAGGTAAAGAAGCTGACGGAAAAGCTGGAAGACATCCAAGTACTCGCGGTTTATGGTGGACAAGATGTCAATCAGCAACTGAAAAAGCTGAAAGGAAAAATACATGTGGTCATCGCGACACCGGGACGTTTGCTGGATCATCTGCGAAGAGGGACGATTGATTTATCGCAAGTTTCGATGTTTGTCCTGGATGAGGCGGATCAAATGCTTCATATGGGTTTTTTGCCTGAGGTAGAAGATATTATGGCAAATACGCCTTTTGAAAAACAGACCTTGCTGTTTTCGGCCACCATGTCGGAACAGGTGCAATCTCTTGCGAAGCGCTTTATGCAAACGCCGGAAAACATCAAAGTGCAGGGCAAGCGAATTACGTTAGATGATATTCGCCAAATTGCAGTGGAGACCACAGATCGTGCGAAGCAAGCTACGTTGTGCAGTCTGCTGGATGAACAACGGCCGTTTCTGGCGGTGATCTTTTGCCGAACAAAGCGCAGAGCTAGTAAGTTAAATGCAGAGCTGCAAGGTCTCGATTATATGTCTGACGAGCTGCACGGCGATTTGTCACAGGCGAAGCGCGAGGATGTCATGAAGAGATTCCGCGAGGCCAGGATTCAGTACTTGGTTGCAACGGATGTGGCAGCGCGCGGGCTTGATGTCGAGGGAGTCACGCACGTTTTCAATTACGACATTCCGGAAGATGTGGACAGCTATATACACCGGATCGGCAGAACGGGGCGAGCCAAGGAAAAAGGGACCGCTTTTACCTTGGTAGCGGCGAAGGATTGGGGGCAGCTCAGGGAGATTGAAGAAGGGATCAATCTGTCTCTGGAGCGGCGTGAAATGGATCGTGGAGAGTCGGGCGATCAGAAAAAGCAAAAGCCTGAGAGGGAGCGAGCCGAGAAAGCAGATCGGCGCGGGGACAAGCAGGGCAGAGAGGCAAGAGGGAAAGGAAAGTCCGCTGAGGGAAGACAGCAAGGCTCTAGGGAGCGTCGTGATGGAGATGGACGACGTCAATCAAAGGGTGGCAGTTCTGAGCGTAATTCAGGGAAACGTGAACGCGTAGAAGGTCGCTTTGAGAGCAAGGCGAAAGGCAGAGACCGTACAGCAGGCGGGTTCGAGCGCAAGCCGAAGGACGGTAACCGAGCGACAACAGGTGGCTTTGAGTACAAACCAAAGGACGGTAACCGAGCAACAACAGGTGGCTTTGATCGTAAACCAAAGGATGGTAACCGAGCACCAGGTGGCTTTGATCGAAAGCCAAAGGACGGTAACCGAGCAACAGGTGGCTTTGATCGAAAGCCAAAGGATGGTAACCGAGCACCAGGTGGGTTCGAACGCAAGTCGAGCAATTCCAAGGGCAAGCCAGTAGCTGCTCAA
The DNA here is from genome assembly GCF_000282075.1 of Brevibacillus sp. BC25. Lineage (NCBI taxonomy): Bacteria > Bacillati > Bacillota > Bacilli > Caryophanales > Paenibacillaceae > Brevibacillus > Brevibacillus sp. BC25. The sequence goes on along the minus strand of NZ_AKIX01000062.1, from coordinate 8,712 downwards.
CGCGGCTCAGCACGCCCGAATGCAAAACAAGGCAATCGAGCAAGCAATGCTCCTGCAAATCGTACCTCTCGCAAAAAATCGAGATAGTCATCCAAACAAAAAAAGACCGTTCCAGCCAGCAAAAAGGCAGGAGCGGTCTTTCTTTTATTCCGGTTGCATGTCTGGAAATACCCGTGAACGTGTGAGGAAGCGTACCCCCTCGGGTCCTTCCAGCGAAAACATTCCGCCCCGCCCATTCACGACGTCAATGATGAGCTGCGTATGCTTCCAATACTCATACTGCGCTTTGCCCATGTAGAACGGGCAGCCACCAATCTCCCCCAACAGGACGTCCTGCTCACCCACGAGAAATTCTCCGAGCGGGTAACACATGGGGGAACTGCCATCGCAGCAGCCCCCTGACTGGTGAAACATCAGGTCACCGTGTTTGGCGCGAAGTCGTTCAATTAGTGCCAGTGCAGCATCTGTCGCGAGCACTTTTTCAGGCTGGCTCATTGATCAAAAGAAGCCCAGAGCTTGATCGCTATAGCTGACCAGCAGGTTTTTCGTTTGTTGGTAGTGAGACAGCATCATTTTGTGATTCTCGCGGCCGATACCGGACATTTTGTAACCGCCAAATGCTGCGTGAGCTGGGTAAGCGTGGTAGCAGTTGGTCCACACGCGACCAGCCTGGATTTCGCGGCCCATACGGTAGGCTGTGTTCGTGTCGCGTGTCCATACACCAGCACCCAAGCCATACAGCGTATCATTTGCCATGGCGAGCGCTTCATCTGTATCCTTGAATGTCGTTACAGAGACGACCGGACCGAAGATTTCTTCCTGGAAGATGCGCATCTTGTTGTGGCCTTTAAAGACAGTTGGCTGGATGTAGTAGCCGCCCTCGAGATCACCTGCAAGCTGTGCACGAGCGCCGCCAATCAGGCATTCGGCACCTTCTTGTTTGCCGATATCCAGGTAGGAGAGGATTTTTTCTACCTGCTCCAAAGAAGCCTGTGCGCCGATCATCGTATCTGTATCGAGCGGATTTCCTTGCTTGATATTGGCTACGCGTTGCAGGGCACGCTCCATGAATTGGTCGTAAATGCTTTCGTGAATGAGTGCGCGGGATGGGCATGTGCAAACCTCGCCTTGGTTGAGCGCAAACAGTACGAATCCTTCAATCGCTTTGTTAAAGAAGGCATCGTCTTTTGCAGCCACATCCGGGAAGAAGATGTTTGGCGATTTTCCGCCCAGCTCCAGCGTCACCGGAATGATATTTTGGGAAGCGTATTGCATGATCAAGCGTCCTGTCGTCGTTTCACCCGTAAAGGCGATTTTCGCGATGCGGTTGCTTGAAGCGAGAGGTTTACCCGCTTCCAGACCGAAGCCGTTCACGACGTTGATGACGCCAGGAGGGAGCAGGTCGCCGATCAGCTCCATCAGCACCATGATGGATGCAGGTGTTTGCTCCGCAGGCTTGAGGACGACGCAGTTGCCCGCAGCCAAGGCTGGAGCCAGCTTCCATGTAGCCATGAGGAGCGGGAAGTTCCACGGAATAATTTGACCAACGACACCGAGTGGCTCATGGAAATGGTAAGCGACCGTGTCGTTATCGATTTCACCGAGTGTACTTTCTTGAGCGCGGATCGCTCCGGCGAAGTAACGGAAATGGTCAATCGCCAGTGGGATGTCGGCCGCGAGTGTTTCACGAACGGGCTTGCCGTTTTCCCACGTCTCTGCGTTTGCCAGCATCTCCAGATTTGCTTCCATCCGATCCGCGATTTTTAACAAAATATTCGCGCGCTGTGCAACAGAGGTACGACCCCACGCGTCTTTTGCCTCATGGGCAGCGTCCAGTGCCAGCTCAATATCTTCGGCTGTCGAACGGGCTACCTCGCAAAAGACCTTGCCTGTTACAGGTGATACGTTTTCGAAATACTCACCTTTTACTGGCGGAACCCAATTACCCCCGATGTAGTTTTCATAACGATTTTTGAAAGTCACCTTGGAACCAGCTTGGCCGGGCTGAGCATAGATCATTGCGAGCGCCTCCTCATTTATCACATATTTCTTTACAGCCCTCTCTAAAAGCAAGTCTCGTACCAACGTGAAAAAGCTCAAAATGACAGCGTTTTCTTGAACGGATGAGGGTAGAAATTGTTCCATAATGGACCATGTCGTGTTCCGTATTGGGACAAATGTGCTCGTGGTTCGACTGGTTTTTCTATAGCAAAGACTCTCATGTTATACTGAGAAGGAATGATTTTTGGGGGAGGGAATCGTGTTGTCGACGATTGTTCAGCAATCTTGGAAGCGCTGTCAGGAATCGAACCTCAAGGTTACGGAGAAGGCCAATGATCAAATCATTTCTGCCCGACGAATCAAAGAAATCATTCAGGATAATCACCCTCTGATTCGCGAAAGTCTCCCGCTTTTTAACAAGCTTGCTCCCTTTTTGTTATCGACAGAGCACATCGCACTCTTGTCTGACCGGGAAGGAAATATTATTCAAACGATCGGGGACCCAGTCTTCGCCAACCAGGCACAAAAAGTACAGCTGCAAATCGGAGCGAACTGGACAGAAGACTACAAAGGAACTAATGCGATTGGGACAGCACTGATCGCACAACAGCCGATTCAGGTACAGGGAGAGCAACACTACTTCTTGGAAAATCGCTTTCTTACATGCTCAGCCGCACCTATTTTTTCACCTGCGGGTGAGCTGTTGGGCATCATTGACATTAGTACGCGTAAAGAATATTCCCATCCGTTTGCACTAACAATTGCTTGCATGATCGCAGAGGCTCTGCAAAACCGCTTTTTGTTAGAAGATGCGGAGCGCGTGATTGCCATACCAACTCTATCAAGCCGAGGAGATGGTCGAGAAAAGCTGGCACTCGTCGGTTTGGATCGGGACGAGCGTATCGTGGGTCTAAATGAGGCCGCGCAGCAGCAGCTCGGAAAGGAAGCCTTGGGAACTAGAGTAAGTGCGGAGCAAGAGCGTGCCGGCCGTAATGTGAAAGATCATCGGCCGCGTTTTTGGTCTGCGGCACCCAAAGAACAGCTGAAGCCGTTTCCGCGTCTAGCTGGTTCATGCCCGCTCTTCATGCAGGCAAAGATGCTCGGACAAAAGGCAGCGCAGGTAGATTTTCCTGTAATCATATTGGGGGAAAGCGGTACAGGAAAAGAGCTGTTTGCTCAAATGGTCCATGAGACAGGTCCACGCGCGCATGAGCCTTTTATTGCAGTGAACTGTAGTTCGATTCCAGAAAATTTAATCGAGAGTGAATTGTTTGGATATGAAAGTGGGTCATTCACAGGGGCACATCGGGAAGGAAGAATCGGAAAGTTTGAAGCGGCGAAAAAGGGCACGATCTTTTTGGATGAGATCGGGGATATGTCTTTGCGTGCGCAAGCGGCACTTCTGCGCGTTTTGCAGGAAAAGGTCGTCACCCCAGTGGGGAGCAATCAATCCCGCCCTATTTATGCACGGATCATTGCCGCTACGCATCGAAACCTGTCAGAGGAGATCAAGGCGGGACGTTTTCGGGCTGACCTGTACTACCGGCTCAAAGGGGTCTCCATTCATTTGCCGTCATTGAAAAAGCGCAGTGATATCATCCAGGTGGCGGAGCATCTATTGCAGCAAATCGACACAGAACAACCGTACATACTAACCACCGAGGCAAAGGATAAGCTGTGTGCTTATTCGTGGCCGGGCAATATCCGGGAACTGCAAGGAGTGCTGATTCAAGCGGTGTTTTTGGCAGAGGGGGACACCATTGATTGCGATCACATCCAGCTGGAGGGATTGATAGAAGCCGATTCGCCTGAGACTTTGGATCATGCCATTCCTTCTTTGCGTGAAACAGAGAGAATCGCAATCAAAAAGGCGCTCGAGAAAAGTGGCGGTAATGTCAGTAAAGCGGCCAAAATGCTGCAAATCGGACGCAATACCTTGTATCGCAAAATAGAAGAATTCCAGATTGGGGCACCGATTAATCAGGAATAGTCATAATGGGGTACATCCGAGATACGAGTAATTCTGGGTCACACACTTACAAAAAATGGTGATTGCATTTATTACGTAAGAAAAAGAGAATCAGGAATAATCATTCCTGATTCTCCTTTTTGAAAGAAGGTGATATTTATGAAGAATAAATTAATCGTGTCTTTGGCTGCAACAGCAATAGTTGTGGTGCTAGTATTTGGATTTTTATATGTGGGGACTGGAAATGATTACTATAGATTTTCTGATGGAGCATCCTCAGAACAGATAGAAGCTTTAAAGAGTAATAAAATAGATTATATGATCAAAGAAGACGGATCTTTATGGATAAGAAGAAGTGATGAATTGAAAGTAGCACAATGTTGTACATAGTTATGTTGAGTAACCAAAATGAGAGATACAACAGCAACCGGATTTATGAATGGTTGCTGTTTCTTTTCCATCAAAGGAAAGCCGTAGCACATCTAGGGGTACAGCCGAGATACGAGTAATTTTGGGTCGCAAGCTTACAGAAATTCTCATTTTTCGAATGCAGTTTGTGGCATGGCAGGAGAATTCGATAAAATCATCATTTGGAAATAAAAGTAAGACTATGACCCCTTTTTGCATGTATCTCGGCTGTACCCGATAATGGATGAAACGGTATAGCTTGGCGTGAACAAATGTTGCAATGCGTGTTGCAACATTTTGTTGCGTTTGTTTTGCAATGTAACCGGACAAGTGAGGCATGGAGAGAACGGATGATAGACTTTTATCCGGTTAGGGGTATAATACGGAGCTTGGCATTAATCATGCAAGGGATAGTGTGGTATAAAGTCAAAAAATTTAGATTTTTAGGAGGGAGACTGTTGCTTCACTATTCCATTGCAGTAATTCCAGGAGACGGAATCGGTCCCGAGGTCATGGAAGAAGGCCTAAAGGTGTTGGGAGCCATAGAAGAGAGTCACGGCGGCATTCGGTTTGCTCGTGATGTCATGGATTGGAATTGTAGCTACTATCTCCAACACGGCAAAATGATGCCGGAGAATGGACTCCATATTTTAAAAGACTATGATTTGATTCTGCTTGGTGCAATCGGTGCGCCCGAGGTTCCTGACCATGTCTCTGTATGGGAGTTGATCTTGCCGATTCGGCGGGCATTCCAGCAGTATGTGAACCTTCGCCCGGTCAAGCTGCTCAAAGGTCTGGAAAGCCCTCTTCGCTATAAAGGGCATGCTGATCTCGATTTCGTCGTGGTACGGGAGAATACGGAGGGTGAGTACTCCAATATGGGAGGGCGCATGCACCAGGGGACACCGTACGAAATGGCGGTGCAGAACAACGTATTTACCCGGTATGGCACAGAGCGCATCCTCAAATACGCTTACGCACTGGCGGAAAAACGTTCGAAAAAGAGCGTAACCGCGGCTACGAAGTCCAACGGCATCAACCATTCCATGCCGTTTTGGGATGAGATCGTCAAGGAAGTCAGTCAGGAATACCCAGGTATCCAGACCAATCTGTATCATATCGACGCACTCGCTGCGTATTTCATCACGCGACCAGAAACGTTTGACGTCGTTGTCGCGAGCAACTTGTTTGGAGACATTTTGACCGATCTCGGGGCGGCGATCGTCGGAGGTTTGGGCTTGGCTCCTTCCGCGAACATCAATCCGGAGCGCAAGTATCCATCCATGTTTGAGCCCATTCACGGTTCTGCGCCAGATATTGCGGGGAAAGGAATCGCCAATCCAATCGCACAAATATGGAGCCTCGCCATGATGATGGATCATCTCGATCTGCCAGAGCTCAGTGCTGTCATCATGAACGCTATCGAAAACGTGTTGCAAGATGGCAAGGTGCTCACTCCTGATCTTGGGGGGACGGCGACAACAAAAGAATTGGGAGACGAAATCGTTCGCCACATCTATCAAACAACGAGATAAATATAAGGGAGGAAGAGGACATGGAAGCGAGATCGTATGATTTGTACATTGGCGGAGAATGGGTGAAAACCGAGAGCTACATTCCCGTCCTTCACAAGTACACGGGCGAGTGCATCGCGCATATCGCCAAGGCCTGTCAGCAGCATGTAACAGAAGCGGTGGAAGCTGCGTGGGAGACGTTTAAGGCGGACAAATTGACTCCTTTTCAACGATACAAAATCTTGCTGAAAGCCTCTGAGCTAATGGAGGAACGCCGGGACGAGATGGAGCAATCCTTGATTCGCGAAGTGGGCAAAACGCGCAAGGACGCGATGAATGAGCTGGATCGGACGATCAATACACTGCGCTTGTCGGCAGAGGAAGCCAAGAAAATTCACGGGGAAATGATTCCACTGCAAGCGACAGAAGGCTCGGAAAACCGTCTGGGATTTACCATTCGGGTGCCAAAGGGAGTAATCGGTGCCATTACGCCGTTTAACTATCCCTTGCTGCTCAGCACGCACAAGATCGCGCCTGCGCTAGCCGCAGGAAATACGCTGGTGGTTAAGCCAGCTACAGTCACACCTATCGCAACCTTTCTGTTGGTGGAGATTCTGGAGGAAGCGGGCTTGCCAAAAGGCTATGTAAATATCGTGACGGGGGCAGGCAGTCAGGTAGGGGAATGGCTGATGGATGAAGAGCGCATCGCTATGTACACCTTTACCGGGTCAGGAGAAGTCGGTCGCCGCATCAAGGAGCGAAGTGGCATGCGTCCCGTTGCGCTGGAGCTGGGCAACAACTCTCCCAATATCGTGCACCTCGATGCAGATTTGGAGCTGGCAGCCCGTCAAACGGCCGCCCGCAGCTTTCACAATGCTGGTCAGGCGTGCATTGCTGTCCAGCGCATTTACGTGCATGAATCGGTTATGCAGGTGTTCAGTGACTTGTATATCTCACATGTCCATCAGTTGAAGGTAGGGAACCCGGAAGATCCGGACACGGATGTCGGCCCGATGATCAGTGAAAAAGAGGCGAGCCGTACAGAGGAATGGGTACAGGAAGCGATTAGCCAAGGGGCAAGATCGCTCATGCCTGTCAAACGGGAAGGGGCACTCTTCTATCCCGCTGTGTTGGTGGATACAAGGCCAGAGATGAAGGTGGTATGCCGGGAAGTGTTCGCGCCCGTCGTCACGATCATTCCGTACAGTGACCTTGAAGATGCTTTTACACAAGCCAATGATTCGGAGTACGGCTTGCAGGCGGGGATTTTTACCCGTGATTTGAACGTCGCAATGAAAGCTGCACGCGTACTGGAATACGGTGGCGTGGTGATCAACGACGTATCGACCTATCGGAATGACGTCATGCCATACGGCGGAATCAAAAACAGCGGACTGGGCAAGGAAGGTCCGCGTTACGCAGTCGAAGAGATGACGGAAGAGCGAATGGTGGTGATCAACCTATGAGCGGGCAACTTTTGCAAGGAAAAACGGCGATTGTAACAGGGGCCGCGTCAGGAATGGGCAAGGCCATTGCGAAGCTTTTTGCGGACGAGGGAGCCAACGTCATCCTGGCTGATTTGAACAAGGAGGCGGCAGTAGTGGTCGCTCAAGAGCTGCCACAAGGAAAAGGTCATGCGGTGCAAACGGATGTGGCAGACGATACTAGCGTTGCTGCACTCGTGAAGGAAACGCTCGAAGTGTACGGCTCGATCGATGTCCTGGTCAACTGCGCGGGTGTTCCCCAAGCGTTTACCCCCATTGAGGAGCTGACCTTAGAGCAGTGGGATCGCATCATGTCTGTGAACACGAAATCGATCTTTTTGACGACAAGGCATGCGGTTCCCCACATGAAGGAGAAGGGGAAAGGGAAAGGCAGCATCATCAATATCGCTTCGATTGCCGGGATCAGAGCCCGTCCGGGGCTGAATGCGTACTGCGCGTCCAAGGGGGCCGCTATCATGTTGAGCAAGGCATTGGCGATTGAGCTCGCTCCTTTTCAAATCCGGGTCAATGTCATCAATCCAGGGCCGGCAGAGACACCGATGCTGGGTAAGTTTATCAATGGTGATGAAGCGGAAGTAGAGGCCGGGAAAAAAGATATTTTCATCAGCAGTGTTCCATTGGGCATGTTGATTCAGCCGGAGGATATCGCGCAGGCGGCTCTCTATTTGGCTTCTGATCTATCCAAAATTGTCACGGGCGAGGTCATGAATGTAGACGGTGGAAGAGGGATCTAAACAAAAGAATCAACAGGGGGTACTATCGCATGTTTCGGAAGAAGGGGAGCTTCGTGCTAGCGAGCATCATGTCATTGTCTTTATTTCTGGCGGCGTGCGGAGGAGGAGGCGGTCAACAGACTGCTCCGCCTGCGGGACAAGCTGGGGGGACTGAAGCGCCGAAAAGTGACGGCCAAAGCTATGTATTCAAAGCAGGGCATTCACTGACGGAAGATCATCCATACCATTTGGCATTGAAAAAAATGGCCGAGGATGTCGACAAGCGCTCGAATGGAAAAGTGAAAATCGAGGTGTATCCGCTGAGCCAGCTAGGAGCGGAGCGAGAATTGACAGAGGCGCTGACCTTTGGAACGGCGGATATGTCGATTACCTCGACTGCGCCCGTAATGAACTTCCATCCAAAGCTGGGCGTGCTTGATCTCCCGTTCTTGTTTGAGAGCCGTGAGCAGGCGTACAAGGTACTCGACGGACAAGTCGGGCAGGACATCCTCAAGGATTTGGAAAACGCCAATCTGGTCGGGCTGGCTTGGGCTGAAAACGGCTTCCGCCATATTACGAACGGTTCGAAGGTGATCAAGAAG